>NZ_JBIVLH010000025.1:0-137275 GCF_044751185.1 Streptomyces sp. NPDC088733 | reverse complement strand
CGCGACACCACCCGCGCACCCGTAGCCAGCGCACCGAAGGTCACCGCAAGCTCCTCCACCGCACCCGCCGCCCCGACAGCCTCCACCGGCGCCGAATTCGGCTTCACCGTGATCACCGGCACGCCGGACGTCACCCGCGACCGCGTCGTGAACGACGCCGCGAACACCGACTGCGTGGCCACCGCACCCCCATCACCGGCCACCACATCCACCGCGTCCGTGATCAAACCCGACCCCAGCCGCAACGCCAACCGCGCCGCGACCTCCTTGCCCTCACCCGACGACGCCACCAGCACCGCCACCGGACCCACCACCTTCGCGGCCGCCTCCAAAGCATCCACCTTCGGCACCACCAAATACTCCGCGAACTCCGAAGCCTCACTCACCAGCACCCGCACCGCACCATGCGCACCCAGCACACCCGCAGTCGACCCAGCACCAGCACCCAACGCCACCGCCACCGGCTCACCCAGCCGACGCGCGATCGTCAACAACTCCAGCGTCGGCTTACGCACCGCACCATCCACATGGTCCACAAAGACCAGGACTTCACCCATCAGAAAACTCCCAGCGGATCAGAAACGAAGACTGCGACGACTGCTCAGATGAACTTCTGGCTCACGAGGAACTCCGCGAGCTGCCTGCCGCCCTCGCCCTCGTCCTTCACGATCGTCCCGGCCGAACGCGCCGGACGCGCCGCCGCCTCCACAACCTCGGTCCACGCACCCGCCAGACCGACCTGACCCGCATCGATCCCCAGGTCCGACAGGTCCAGGGACTCCACCGGCTTCTTCTTCGCCGCCATGATCCCCTTGAACGACGGATACCGCGCCTCACCCGACTGGTCCGTCACCGACACCACCGCCGGCAACGCCGCCTCCACCTGCTCACTGGCAGTGTCACCGTCCCGGCGCCCCGACACCGTCCCACCGGCGACCGCCACCTGCGACAGCAACGTCACCTGCGGCACACCCAACCGCTCCGCCACCAACGCCGGCACCACACCCCCGGTCCCATCGGTGGACGCCATCCCCGTCACCACCAGATCGAACCCCACGTGCTCGACCGCCTTCGCCAGCACCAGCGACGTCGCCATCACATCAGACCCGTGCAAGCCCTCGTCCTCGACATGCACCGCCTTGTCCGCACCCATCGACAACGCCTTGCGCAACGCGTCCTTCGCATCCTCAGGACCCACCGTCACCACCGTCACCTCAGCATCCCCCGACGCCTCCGCGATCTGCAGCGCCTGCTCCACCGCATACTCGTCCAACTCCGACAGCAGCCCGTCCACCGCATCACGATCCGTCGTCAGATCCCCCGCGAAATGACGATCCCCCGTCGCATCGGGCACGTACTTCACCGCTACAACGATCCTCAAGCTCACGTGTGCTCTCCTACTACTGCGTCGGGGTACGTCAACTGCCCAGTAAGGGCAGCATAGGCGCCTTGGACGGCTGCTCCCCGCCGGGACGCTGCGGCGCTCCGGCAGAAATATTACTCGCCAGTACAGTCCGCCCCCTCCCCCTTCGCAAGGGTGGTGGACTGTGACGTTGCCGACGCGGCCGGGCGGCTCCGCGGCCATGCTCAGTGGCGCAACGTGTTGAATCTGCCCTGGTGGTAGAGGAGCGGCCGGGCGGGGCCGTCCGGGGCGCCGGCGACGGCCTGCGCGATCACGACGCGGTGGTCGCCGGCGGGTATCCGGGACACGACGCGGGCGACGAGCCAGGCCGAGACGTCCTCCAGCAGGGGCACGCCGTACGGACCGGGGGCCCACGCCGTGGGCGGGGCGAAGCGGTCGGCGCCGCTGCGGGCGAAGGTGGCCGCGAGGTCCTCCTGGTGCTCGCCCAGGATGTGGACCCCGAGGTACGCGGCATCGGCGACCGTCCGCCAGGCCGAGCCCGTGGTGCTGATGCCGAACGACACGAGGGGGGGTTCCGCCGAGACGGACGTGAGCGAGGTGGCGGTGAAGCCGACCGGGCGCGTGCCGGCCGCGGTGATGACGGCGACGCCCGCGGCGTGGCGGCGGAAGACCGAGCGGAAGGCGTCGGAGCCGAAGACGTCGGACGCCGGGCTCTCCTCGCCGGCGGCGGATCCCGGGGAAACGGGAACAGCGCCCTCCGGGTGCGCCGCTGCGGGCAGTTCGGTCGGGGCGGGACTGGCCTGGGTGCCGAGATCGGGGGACGCGGTCATGGAGTTGTCCTCTTGGTGCTGTCGAGCCGGAGGCGTGCTGGCTTGCGGATGCTCAGCGGCGGTGACAGCGGGCGCTCGCGTGCCGACCGAGGTCGACGTCGAAGCGGGCGAAGAGAAAGAGGTCTCGCGACATAACGTCAGACTGACAATCAGGGTGCCGCGCCGTCAAGAGCGCACGGAGGGGTGGGACGGGCGTCATACCGCGGCGCCGAGGGCCGCGATGACGTCGGCCTTGCGGGGCTGCCCCGCCGCGCGCCGGACGATCGCGCCGTCCGCGTCGAGCACCAGGACGGTCGGGGTCTTGAGGATGCCGAGCCGCCGGACGAGGTCGAGGCGCGCCTCCGCGTCGATCTCGACGTGCGCGACCCCGTCGACCATCCGGACGACGTCCTCCAGGGTGCGTCGCGTCGCCCGGCAGGGGGCGCAGAACGCGCTGGAGAACTGGACGAGCGTGGCCCGCTCGCCGAGCGCCGCGCCGATCTCACCGGCCGTCAGCAGTTCCGCGGTGTCCTTGTCCCGCACACGTATCCTTCCGTCGCGCCGCCGGTGCACCAGTCCGAAGACCCCGGCCGCGGCCAGCACCGCGACGCAGACCACCAGTCCCGTCATGTCCGTCCTCCCCGCGATTGCAGCGTTCACAGGACTGCCATGATTCCCGGGGGTCCAGCCGGGCCGCCGTCCGGAATCATGACTGCCATGAGCACTCACGCCATTGATGCCCGAGGACCGCGGTTCGCCGCAAGCCTGACGACGGTCGTGCTGGCCGCCGTTCTCGTCACCGGCAGCGGCTGGCTGCTCGCCGTCCAGGCGCTCGTGTTCGCGGTCGGTGCCGCGCTGGGTGTGCAGCACTCACCCTATGGCCTGCTGTTCCGCACGGTGGTCCGCCCCCGGCTGGGCCCGCCGACCGAGACCGAGGACCCGGCGCCCCCGCGCTTCGCGCAGGCGGTGGGTCTGGTGTTCGCGGTGATCGGGCTGGTCGGCTGGTTCGCCGGCCCGCAGTGGCTGGGGATGGCGGCTACCGGTTGCGCGTTGGCGGCGGCGTTCCTCAACGCGGTGTTCGCCTACTGCCTCGGCTGCGAGATGTACCTGCTGGTGCGTCGTACGACCGGGTGACGTGATGAGAATCTCGCCCGGGCGCGGGCACGCGGGATGACACGGCACCCGTTTACGGTGCACGATCAGCCCGCGGTCGCAAACCTACGGCCGCGTAACTTCCACCGGGGGCCACCCCCTACGAAGAAAAGGGGCCCCACGCATGGCCGAACTCGTCTACCCACCCGTCATCGGCTTCGCGCGCACGATGTTCCGGGTGCAGGGCCTGCGCTTCGACATCTCCGGTACGGAGCACGTGCCGCGCAACGGCGGCGCGCTGCTGGTCAGCAACCACATCGGCTACCTTGACTTCATCTTCGCGGGTCTCACGGCGCTCCCTGCCAAGCGCCTGGTGCGCTTCATGGCCAAGGAGTCGGTGTTCCGGCACAAGGTGTCCGGGCCGCTGATGCGGGCGATGAAGCACATCCCGGTGGACCGTTCGGAAGGCATGCACGCGTACAAGCACGCCCTGTCGGCGCTGCGTTCCGGCGAGATCATCGGGGTCTTCCCCGAGGCGACGATCTCGCAGTCGTTCACGCTCAAGTCCTTCAAGTCGGGCGCGGCGCGCCTGGCGATGGAGGCCGGGGTGCCGCTGCTGCCGGTCGCCCTGTGGGGCACCCAGCGCATGTGGACCAAGGGGCAGCCGCGCCAGCTCGGCCGCAACCGCTTCCCGATCTCGATCCGCGTGGGCGAGCAGATGGAGGCGGGCGAGAACGAGAAGCCCGGTGCGCTCACCCGCCGTCTGCGCCTGCGCATCCAGGAGTTGCTGGAGGACGCGCAGCGCGCCTACACCGGCCGCCCGTCCGGTCCCGACGACCACTGGTGGCTGCCCGCGCACCTCGGCGGTACCGCGCCCACCCCCGAGGCCGTGGCCGCCCAGGAGCGGACCGCCGCGGAGGGCTGACAGGGCGCCCGCGCTGCGGCGTCATCGCGTGCGGCGGACCAACGGGCGTCGATCCCGGGCTTGTTGCCGCGCCGGTCCCGATGGGCGGCGTGCGCGCCGTACGACGCATGGAGGCATGGTCGGCCCCGGCATAGTCATGCGGAGCCGGGGCCGCCGCTTGCCGGCGCTTGCCGCCGCCTCCCGCCGGGCGGTCGTATCGCGCACGGCCGAGCACCCTGTCCGCCGCCGCCCGGTCGGCCGACGTGGCGCTCTGGGGAACCGGCTCCCTGTGACGGATACTGGAAAAGGCAAGGCAGTTCGGCAATTGATTTTCCTGTAGCGGTATATCTATGCAGTCCGAGAGGTGGCTGTGGTGGACCGTGGAGGAAGACGCGCCACGAACCCGACCGTCACGGGCGCACTGGCCGTGCTCGCGGTGCTGGCCGTGCTGATCGTGCTCGTCTGGGGGATACTCGCCCGCCACGGCGGCCCTGACCGGGCGTCGGACGCGCCCGGCCGCGGCACTCCCCCGGCGGCCACGCCGTCCGCGTCCCCGCTGCCGTCCCGGTCGGCCGTGGGCGAGCGCTCGCCGTTCACGGGACTGCCGCAGGACCGGGCCCACCCCGTGCTCGCCGTGAAGATCGACAACGTCGGCCCGGCCCGGCCGCAGACCGGGATCGACCGGGCCGACCTGGTGTACGTGGAGGAGGTCGAGGCGGGACTCACCCGCATCCTGGCCGTGTTCTCCGGGCCCCCCGCCGACCTGCCGGACCGCGTGGGGCCGGTGCGCAGCGCACGCGAGTCGGACCTGGAGCTGCTGCGCCAGTTCGGCCGGCCCGCGCTCGCCTTCTCCGGCGCGCAGAGCAGGCTGCTGCCGGTGATCGCGGCCGCACCGGTGCACGACGTCTCACCCGCCCACGCCGGTGGGGCCTACGCGCGCGACGGCTCCCGTCCCGCGCCGCACAACCTCTACGCCTCTCCGGCGCGGCTGCTCGCCGCCGCCCCGGACGCCTCGACCGCACACGACATCGGCTTCCGCTTCGGCCCCGCGCCCTCCGGCGGCACGGCCGCGACCACCCGCACCGTCCGGTTCCCCGCCGGTTCGGCCGGCCTGCGCTGGTCGGCCGAACGTCAGCGCTGGCTGGTCTCGTTCGACGGCAGGCCCGCCTCGGCGACGGGCTCGGGGCAGCTCGGCGCGCCGACGGTCGTGATCCAGTACGTGACCGTGCGTGCCTCGCGCTACCACGACCGCTGGGGCAGCATCTCGCCGTACAGCGAGACCGTCGGTTCGGGCGACGCGGAAGTGCTGCGCGACGGGAAGGCGTTCCGGGCGCACTGGTCGCGTCCCGAAGCGGACGACGGGACGCGGTTCACCACCGGGCAGGGCGCGCCGATGGCGTTCGCGCGCGGCCCGGTGTGGATCGTGCTGGCGCCGCGTCCCTCGTAGACCTCAGGCGATCGCGCCCCCGGTGGCGGCCGACGGGCCGGGGGTGCCGCGTGCGGCGAGCGCCGAGGCGAGGTCGGCGTGGACGGTGAAGACCCCGGTCGTCCGCGTCAGCCGTAACAGCCGCAGCACGGGCGGGTTGTCGGCGACGAGGCCGAAACGCCCGCCGCGCTCCAGAGTGCGCCGGCGTGCGCGGATCAGCACGGAGAGGCCGCCGCAGTCGAGAAAGCCCACCCCTCGCAGGTCCACCACGAGGTCGAGGTGCGGCCCGGCGCATGCCTCGTCCAGGCGTGCGCCGACGCTTTCCCCCGCGTACAGATCGAGCTCCCCCCACACCTCCACCACGGTGGCGCCGCCCACCACCCACTGACGCACCCCGAAGTCGTGCTCGTTGTCGAACAAAGCCGGCCCCCCGACTCCCGCACCCTGCTGGGCCCCTGACGCTCCGGCGTACGCCGCGCGCATTTCGGCGCGCCGCGCACACCCCCGTGCGTCCGGGATACCCCCCAGCGGTACCCGGCGTCAACACATCGGGACTAACCCGGCAGGACCACCAGTTCCCGGGCGGTCTGGTTGAGCCGCTCCCCGCCCTCGGCGGTGCAGACCGCGATGTCCTCGATGCGGGCGCCGAAGCGGCCCGGCAGGTAGATCCCCGGCTCGATGGAGAAGGCCATGCCGGGCTCCAGGGGTCGCGCGCTGCCCGCCACGATGTACGGCTCCTCGTGGGTCTCCAGGCCGATGCCGTGGCCCGTGCGGTGGATGAAGTGCTCCCCGTACCCGGCCGCGGCGATGATGTCCCGCCCGACGGCGTCCAGTTCCTCCGCCGTCACCCCCGGGCGAACGGCCTGGGTCTGGGCCTGCTGGGCGGCGAGCAGCACCTCGTACAGCTCACGGAACTCCGCGGGCGGCTCGCCCACGGCGTAGGTGCGGGTGGAGTCGGAGCAGTAGCCCTCCTGCGTGGTGCCGCCGATGTCGACCACGACGGGGTCGCCGCCGCGGATGACGCGGTCGGAGACCTCGTGGTGCGGGCTGGCGCCGTTGGGACCGGAGGCCACGATCACGAAGTCGACCGTGGTGTGGCCCGCTTCGAGCACGGCCTCGGCGATGTCGCGGGCGGCCTCCCGCTCGGTGCGCCCGGCGGTGACCCACTCGCCGATGCGGCGGTGCACGCGGTCGATGGCGGCGGCGGCGCGCCGCAGCGCGTCGATCTCGGCGGGTGTCTTGCGCATGCGCAGTTCCCGCAGCACCTCGCCGGCCAGGCTCTGCTCGGCGCCGGGCAGCGCGGCGCGCAGGGCGAGCACCTTCTCCGCCCACATGTGGTTGTCGACCGCGACGCGACCGCCGCCCGCGGTCCGCGGCAGACGGCGGGCGACGAGCGCGTACGGGTCCTCGGTCTCGGCCCAGCCGACGATCTCCACGCCGAGACTGCCGAGCGGCGAGAGCTCGGCGCCGGGCTTCTCCAGTTCCGGCACGACGAGGAAGGGCTCGCCGAGCACCGGCAGCGCGATGCAGACCAGGCGCTCGGTGAGATGGGCGTGGTAGCCGGTCAGATAGCGCAGATCGGGCCCGGGGGACACAAGGAGCGCGTCGAGGCCGGCGTCTGCGGCGGCCTTGCGGGCCAGTTCGAGGCGTTCGGCCGGGTAGAGGGGCGCCGAGGGGGCGCCATGGCCGGGAGCAAGGGGGGTGTCGGTCACGACTCTCACCGTAGACGCCCCTGGCGCCCGGCGCAGGCCGCCCGCGTCGGCCGCCCGCGTCGGCGCAGGTCGTAGGCTTGCCAGGATGGACGATCACACCGCTCCCGATCCGCTCCCGGCGCTCGCCGCCCTGCTGCGCTCGCTGCCGCCGTCCTGCGGGCCGGTGCGGCTGGTCGCGGTCGACGGGCACGCCGGCGCCGGGAAGACGACCTTCTCCGCCGCGCTGTCCCGGGCGCTCGGCGGGGCGCCCGTGGTGCACCTGGACGATCTGGCCACCCATGACGAGCTGTTCGCCTGGACGGACCGGCTCCGGGAACAGGTGCTGGAACCGCTGAGCCGGGGCAGGACGGCGCGGCCCGCGAAGTACGACTGGGTGGCGCGGCGCTTCGGCCCGCTCGTTGAAGTGCCCCCGGCACCGGTGGTCCTCGTCGAGGGAGTGGGCGCGGGACGTCGGGCGGTGCGGCCGTGGCTGACGCGCACCATGTGGCTGGACGTGCCCCGCGACACGGCCAGGGAGCGCGGTGAACGGCGGGACGGCCCGCAACTCGCCGGTTTCTGGGCCGGATGGATGCGCGCGCAGGACGCCCATTTCGCCGCCGACCCCACGCGTCCCTTCGCCGACCTGCTGGTGCGGCAGGTGGCAAATGGGTACGAGATACGTGAATCACCCTCCGGAACACCCCTGGCGCACACGGCCACTCACCCAGCGTGACCACGCTCGGCGGCCGCGCCGGCCCCCTCCGGCAGGCCCCCGGGCGGGGCTCCGGGGCGGCTTGACCCGGGGGCCGTACAGGACTTACGTTCTGAATGCGCGGTCATGTACGACCGCCCCACGACGCGAAGCCCCCGGTTGTTCCCCCGTGACCGGGGGCTTCGTTCTGCCCTGGACGGGTGATCCGGCCCCGTACGGCAGCGAATTGCTCACCCAACGTCACGGTCCGCGTGGCTCTACGGCCTGTCCCGCCTGCACGGGTACCATGCGATCGGGGTGCGAGGAGATGCGTCCGCGGTGCGCACCCTGTATCAACTCCCGCCCCGGGACGTGTGGTTGGGGCGGTGGGAGACACCGGGGGGAACGGTTGGTGGGGACCTGATGGATTTCGGCACGGAACACCCCGGCTCCCCTGCCGATCTCGCCTGGGTGCGGGCAGTGGACGCCTACACCATGGGTGCGTACGCCCAGGCCGAGGAGGAGTTCCGGGCGGCCGTCCGGCTCGACCCGGGCATGGCCGACGCCTGGCTCGGGCTGCACGCCCTGCGTGCGGACACCGCCACCGCGCTGCTGCAGATGTACCGGCACCGCGACCGCTTCGGCGAGCAGCGCCGGGCCCGCCGCCGCTCCATGAACTCCTGGTACTGGCTGGGCTGGTGGGTGCAGCCCGTCCTGGAGACCCGGCGCGACCTGCTGCTCGCGCACGCCTCGCACTGGCTCGACGGACGCCACATCGCCGAACTGGACCGGGCGCTGGCCGAGTGCCCGCCCGTCGACACCGACCCGCACGTCCGCTTCCTGCACGCCTGCCGGGCCTACCTGGTCAAGGACTGGGACCAACTGGTGCGCCACACCGAGCCGTTGCTCGGCGACGGCGTCCTCGGCATCGAGGCGGGCCTGTTCGGCGGCATGGCCAGGGTGCGTCTGGAGCTGTACGGACAGGCGGAACCGCTGCTGGTCACCGCGCTGATGCGGTGCCGCAGCGAGCAGCCGCAGCGCAAGGAGCTGCGCTACTGGCTCGCCCGCGCCTACGAGGGCACCGGCCGCACCGCCGCCGCGCTGCCGCTGTACCGGGCCGTGCACCGCGTCGACCCCGGTTTCATGGACACCTCCGCACGCCTCACGGCCATCGACGAGGCGGACGGCCTGGGCGACGAGTCCGCCGACTACGCCTCCGTGGCCATGCCGGGCTTCGGGCAGACCGCCCCCGAGGGGCTGTTGCCCGACCCCGATCCCCTGGACGCGCGCGGCGGCACGATGGGCGTCGCGGGCGGCGGTACGGGCGGCTCGGTGCTGGACGACCCGCTCGGCGGCACCGGCCCGATCGACGACGACATCCGGGAGAAGGCGGTCCTGCCCGTCTCCCCCATCGCGCCCCAGGTGCCGGTGATCGCGCCCGACCCGGTGCTGCTCGCCCAGGCGCTGGCGGAGCTGGACCGCATGGTGGGTCTCGAACCGGTGAAGCGCCAGGTCCGCGCGTTGTCGGCGCAGCTGCGCATGGCCCGGCTGCGTGCCGGGCAGGGTCTGCCGGTGCAGCCCCCGAAGCGGCACTTCGTCTTCTCGGGACCGTCGGGCACGGGGAAGACCACCGTCGCCCGCATCCTCGGCCGGGTCTTCTACGCCCTGGGGCTGCTCGGCGGCGATCATCTGGTGGAGGCCCAACGGGCGGACCTGGTCGGGGAGTTCCTCGGCCAGACCGCGGTGAAGGCCAATGAGCTGATCGACTCCGCCCTCGGCGGGGTGCTGTTCGTGGACGAGGCGTACGCCCTGTCCAACTCCGGCTACAGCAAGGGCGACGCGTACGGCGACGAGGCCCTCCAGGTGCTGCTCAAGCGCGCCGAGGACAACCGCGACCGCCTCGTGGTGATCCTGGCGGGCTACCCGGAGGGCATGGACCGCCTGCTGGCGGCCAACCCGGGGCTCGGTTCGCGCTTCACCACCCGCGTCGACTTCCCGAGCTACCGCCCGCAGGAGCTCACGGACATCGGCGAGGTCCTCGCCGCCGACAACGGCGACCGGTGGGACGAGGAGGCGCTGGAGGAACTGCTGGCGATCAGCGGCCATGTCGTCGACCAGGGCTGGATCGACGAACTCGGCAACGGGCGCTTCCTGCGCACGCTCTACGAGAAGAGTTGCGCCTACCGGGATCTGCGCCTGTCCGGCTACGCGGGCCCGCCGTCACGCGACGACTTGTCGACGTTGCGGCTGCCCGATCTGATGCAGGCGTACGGCGAGGTGCTGTCGGGCCGCGGTCCGGGGCTGTCTCCGCCGGAGCCGCTGGACTGAGGGTTCCGGGCCGGCCCGTACGGCCCGCGCACGAAGAAGGGCCCGGGCGGTCGCCCGGGCCCTTCCGCGTCAGCTCGCCAGCGCCTGGGAGGCGTGGACGCTCTCCCGCTCGGGAGCCGCGGGCTCCCGGTCGGCGTCCGTCTCCCGGTGGGCCGGGTCGCGGACCTCGCCCACCAGCATCTCCAGTACGTCCTCCAGGGCGACCAGCCCCAGCACCCGCCCGCTCGCGTCCGCGACCGCCGCCAGGTGCGACGCGGCGCGCCGCATCTGGGTCAGCGCGTCGTCCAGTGGCAGCTCGGCGCGCAGGGTGGCCATCGGCCGCCAGAGCCGCGAGGGCACCGGGCGGTCCGGGTCGTCCAGGTCGAGGACGTCCTTGACGTGCAGATAGCCGAGGTAGACACCGTCCGGCCCGGCCACCGGGTAGCGGGAGTAGCCGGTGCGGACCGTCAGCTCCTCGATCTCCGCGGAGGTGACCGTCGCATCGACCGTGACCAGTTCCTCCGGGGCCAGCAGGACGTCGGTGACCGGGCGGCTGCCCAGCTCCAGCGCGTCCTCCAGGCGTTCCTGCGCGTCGTCGTCGAGGAGTCCGGCCTGCCGGGCGTCCTCGACGAGCGCGGTCAGCTCCTCGCTGGTGAAGACCGCGTCGATCTCGTCCTTGGGCTCCACCCGGAACAGCCGCAGGATGATCCTGGCGCTCCAGCCCAGCACCGCGATGACGGGCCGGAACAGCCGGGCGAAGCCCACGAGGCCCGGGCTCAGCCAGAGCGCGGTCTTCTCGGGCGCGGCCATGGCCAGGTTCTTCGGCACCATCTCGCCGATGACCAGGTGGAGGAAGACCACCACGGCCAGGGCGATCACATACCCCGCCGGATGGACCAGGCCCTCCGGGAGGTGGACG
The DNA here is from genome assembly GCF_044751185.1 of Streptomyces sp. NPDC088733. NCBI lineage: Bacteria > Bacillati > Actinomycetota > Actinomycetes > Kitasatosporales > Streptomycetaceae > Streptomyces > Streptomyces sp. NPDC088733. The sequence continues at coordinate 126,073 of NZ_JBIVLH010000025.1, read as the reverse complement.
GCCACGAAGAGCGGCTCCAGCAGATGGGCCACGGTCGGCTCGGCGACCGCGCCCAGCGTCAGGGAGCACACCGTGATGCCGAACTGGGCGGCCGCCATCATCTGCGGCAGGTTCTCCAGACCGTGCAGCACGGTTCTGGCGCGCCGGTGGGTGCCGGCGAGGGGTTCGATCTGGCTGCGCCGTACGGAGACCAGCGCGAACTCGGCACCGACGAAGAAGCCGTTGCCCAGCACCAGCAGGGCGGCGAGGAACAGTTGCAGGAAGCTCATCGGTCGCGCTCCTGCCCCGCCTGCGGCTCGTCGAACCCGACGCGCACCAGGCGAACCCTTTCGGCACGGTGGTGCGCCACTTCGCGCACCCGCAGCTCCCAGCCGGGCAGCACTGCCGTGTCACCCGGTTCCGGGATGCGTTCCAGCAGGTCGGCGACGAGACCGGCAACGGTCTCGTACGGGCCCTCGGGCGCCTCGAGTCCTATGCGCTCCAGCAGGTCCACGCGGCAGCCGCCGTCGGCGTCCCACGCGGGCCGGCCGCCCTCGGCGGGCACCTGGGCCAGCTCCGGGAGGTCCGCCGAGTCGTGCTCGTCGCGGACCTCGCCGACGAGTTCCTCGACGATGTCCTCCAGGGTCACCACGCCGGCCGTGCCGCCGTACTCGTCGACCACGACGGCGATCGGCTGCTCGCGGCGCAGCCGCTCCAGCAGCGGCTGGACGGGCAGCGTCTCCGGGACGAGCAGCGGCGCCACCGTGATGCGCCCGACCGGGGTGCGGTCGCGCTCGTGGGCCGGGACGGCGAGGGCGTCCTTCAGGCTCGCCATGCCGACGATGTCGTCCAGCCGCTCCCGGTAGACCGGGAAGCGGGACAGCCCGGTGGCCCGGGTGAGGTTGACCACGTCGGCGGCGGTGGCGGTGTCCTGGAGGGCACTGACCCGCACGCGCGGTGTCATCACGTTCTCCGTCGTGAGGTCGCCGAGCGAGATCGTGCGGACGAAGAGATCCGCGGTGTCCTGCTCGATCACCCCCGCCTGCGCGGAGTGCCGGGCGAGGGAGACCAGCTCGGTCGGGGTGCGGGCGGAGGCGAGCTCCTCCGCCGGTTCGACGCCGAGGGCGCGCACCAGGCGGTTGGCGGCCGCGTTGAGCAGTTCGATCACCGGGCGGAACGCGGCGGAGAAGACCCGCTGCGGTCCGGCCACGAAACGGGCCACCTGGAGCGGGCGGGAGACCGCCCAGTTCTTGGGCACCAGTTCGCCGACGACCATCTGGACGGCCGAGGCGAGGATCATGCCGATGACCACCGCGATGGCGGGCGCGGCCCCGGAGGGCACGCCGACCGCGGTGAGCGGCCCGGACAGCAGGTGGGCCAGCGCGGGCTCGGCGAGCATGCCCACGACCAGCGAGGTGATCGTGATGCCGAGCTGCGTGCCGGAGAGCTGGAAGGAGAGCTTGCGCAGCGACTCGACGACGCTGAGCGCCCGTCGGTCGCCCTCGGCGGCCGCGCGTTCCGCAGCCGGCCGCTCCACGGTCACCAGGCCGAATTCGGCGGCGACGAAGAAGCCGTTCGCGAGGATGAGGACAAAGGCTGCCCCGAGGAGCAGCAACGAGGTGTTCATGCCGCCGCTCCGGGATGTCGGTGCGGAGGGGCGGCGCAGGTACTACCGGACGGTCCGTCCATCGTGGCTTGGGTGTCACTCCTCGGGTCGTTGCGGGGTTCCAGAGTAATGAAGAATCGGGGCGGGGCGGCAGGTCTACTGCGCCGAGGTCCCGCCCGAGCCGTGGACCTCGGCCAGCGCGCGCAGCCCCCGCGCGTCGCGCAGGGCGCCGGCGCGGCCGATGCCGGGCTGAATGCCCATGGCCGCCAGGCTCGTTCCATCGGCCAGATCGAGGTAGACCCAGGGATCGCCGGGGCGCAGATTCACCCGGATCACCTGCGCCCATTCCAGTCGGCGCCTGGTGGTGAGATTGACCACGGTGACGCCGTCGCGGTCGGCGACGACCTTGGGACGGCTGAGCAGCACGAGCACACCGGTGACGAGCACACCGGTGAGGACCATCCAGGCGCGGTCCGAGGTGTGCCAGGGCCGGGCCCCGTCGGAGGGCAGCAGGACGGCGATCGCGACGAACGCCGCGAGCAGCCCGGCACCCAGGGTCAGCAGCACCGCGCGGGTACGCGTGGGCCGGAAGGTGACGGGCAGCTCGGGGAGGTCCGCGGACACGGCGGGGCCGGCGGCCGGGGCGCGATGGGCGGGGTTCACAGGCGGCAGGCGTGGATGCCCGTGGTCAGGATCGCCCGGGCCCCCAGGTCGTAGAGCTCGTCCATGATCCGCTGGGCGTCCTTGCTGGGGACCATGGCGCGCACGGCGACCCAGCCCTCGTGGTGCAGCGGGGAGACGGTGGGCGACTCCAGGCCGGGCGTCAGGGCGATGGCCCGCTCGACGTGCTCGACCCGGATGTCGTAGTCCATCATCACGTAGCGCCGGGCCACCAGGACGCCCTGGAGGCGCCGCAGGAACTGCTGCACCTTCGGCTCGGCCGTCGTGTCGGCCTTGCCGGTGCGGCGGATGACGACGGCCTCGGAGTCCAGGATCGGCTCGCCCACGACCTCCAGGCCCGCGTTGCGCAGCGACGTGCCGGTCTCCACGACGTCGGCGATGACCTGCGCGACACCGAGCTGGATGGCGGTCTCGACCGCGCCGTCCAGCCGGACGACGGAGGCCTCGACCGAGTGGTCGGCCAGGTGCCGCTGAACGACCGTCGGATAGGACGTGGCGATCGTCAGGCCCCCGAACTCCTTCACGTCCGTCACCGTGCCCGGCACGGTGGCGTAGCGGAAGGTGGAGCGGGCGAAGCCGAGCTGGAGGATCTCCTCGGCGTTGGCGGCCGAGTCCAGCAGCAGGTCGCGGCCCGTGATGCCGATGTCGAGGCGGCCGGAGCCGACGTACACGGCGATGTCGCGCGGGCGCAGGTAGAAGAACTCGACGTCGTTCTCGCCGTCGACGAGGACGAGTTCCTTGGTGTCCTTGCGCTGCCGGTAGCCGGCCTCATGCAGCATCGCCGACGCAGGTCCGGACAGTGAACCCTTGTTGGGGACGGCGATGCGCAGCATGAGCGAGTTCCTTTGCAGCTCGGCGTAGGGCGGGACGGAGGGACCGGAAGAACCGGAATGACGAGAAGGACGAGAAGGACGGTGAGGTCGGGGAGGGGACGCGCAGGGTGGCGCTGCTCACAGATGAGCGTATACGTCGTCCAGGGCGATGCCCCGGGCGACCATCATCACCTGCAGGTGGTACAGCAGCTGGGAGATCTCCTCCGCGGTGCGGTCGGCGCCCTCGTACTCGGCGGCCATCCACACCTCTGCGGCCTCCTCGACCACCTTCTTGCCGATCGCATGCACGCCCTTGCCGACCAGTTCGGCGGTGCGGGACGTGCTGGGGTCGCCAGTGGCGGCCTTCTGCTGGAGCTCCGCGAAGAGCTCCTCGAATGTCTTCTTGGCCATGGTGGTCCCACCCTACGCGGAACTGCCCTACCTCACCGCCACGGCTCGGACACCGAACGCAGGATCGTCGCCGTGGCGACCGCGGCGGTGACCGCCTCGTGCCCCTTGTCCTCGTTGGAACCGGGAAGTCCGGCCCGGTCCAACGCCTGTTCCTCGGTGTCGCACGTCAGCACGCCGAACCCGACGGGCACGCCGGTGTCCACCGAGACCTGGGTCAGCCCCTGGGTGACGCCCTGGCACACGTACTCGAAGTGCGGCGTGCCGCCGCGGATCACGACGCCGAGTGCGACGATCGCGTCGTAGCCGCGGTCGGCCATCGCCTTGGCGGCGACCGGCAGTTCGAAACTGCCGGGCACCCGGATCAGGGTGGGCTCGTCGATGCCCAGGTCACTGAGCGCGCGTACGGCGCCGTCGACCAGCCCGTCCATCACCTGCTCGTGCCACTGGGCCGCGATGACGGCCACACGCAGGTCGCCGCAGTTCTTCACGGACAGTTCGGGGGCGCCCTTACCGCTCACGTGCGTCTTCTCCTTGCTCGATGCTGTCGATGTACTGGTGCTGCTGGTGGTGCTGGTGGCCCGGGCCGCCGTACCGGGACCGGACTACTGGTTGTGGTAGGCGGCGCTCGGGGCCGGGTCGAGCCACGGCAGGTCGTGGCCCATGCGGTCCCGCTTGGTGCGCAGATAGCGCAGGTTGTGCTCGCCGGCGGCGATGGGCATGGCCACCCGCTCGGTGACCTTCAGGCCATGGCGCGTCAGCGCGTCGGTCTTGTCGGGGTTGTTCGTCATCAGGCGCACGGAGACCACGCCGAGGTCGGTGAGCATCTGGGCGGCGGCGCCGTAGTCGCGGGCGTCGGCGGGCAGGCCGAGCTCCAGGTTGGCGTCGAGGGTGTCGCGGCCGCGCTCCTGGAGTTCGTACGCGCGCAGCTTGGACAGCAGCCCGATCCCCCGGCCCTCGTGGCCGCGGAGGTAGACCACGACGCCGCGGCCCTCGGACGCCACTCGTTCGAGCGAGGCCTGGAGCTGCGGGCCGCAGTCACACCGCTGGGAGCCGAACACGTCGCCGGTCAGGCACTCGGAGTGGACGCGGGCCAGCACGTCCTCCCCGTCGCCGATCTCGCCCGCCACGAGCGCGATGTGCTCGATGCCGTCGGCGGAGTCGCGGTACCCGTAGGCCCGGAAGTCGCCGTAGGCGGTGGGCAGACGGGTCTCCGCCTCGCGGCGGACGGTGGGCTCGGCGGAACGGCGGTGGTCGATGAGGTCCTCGATCGAGATGATGGCAAGACCGTGCTTGCGGGCGAAGGTCATCAGGTCGGGAAGACGGGCCATGGTGCCGTCCTCGTTGGCGATCTCCACGATCGCCGCGGCGGGGCGCAGACCGGCCAGCCGGGCCAGGTCCACACCGGCCTCGGTGTGGCCGTTGCGGGTGAGCACACCGCCGGCCCGGGCGCGCAGCGGGAAGACATGGCCGGGCCGGACGAAGTCGCCGGGCGCGGTGCCGCCGGTGGCGAGCAGCCGGATGGTGGTCGCCCGGTCGGCGGCCGAGATGCCGGTGGTGACGCCGTGGGCGGCGCTGGCGTCGACGGACACGGTGAAGGCGGTCTTCATGGACTCGCTGTTGGAGGCCACCATCTGCGGCAGCTCCAGCCGGTCCAGGTCGGCCTCCTCCATCGGCACGCAGATCAGTCCGCGGCACTCGGACATCATGAAGGCGACGATCTCGGGCGTGGCCTTCTCGGCCGCGATGACGAGGTCGCCCTCGTTCTCGCGGTCCTCGTCGTCGACGACGACGACCGGGCGGCCGGCCGCGATGTCGGCGATGGCGCGCTCGACGGTGTCCAGGACGATCGGCTCGTCCTTCACCTCGTACAGGCTGTGCAGTGCGGTGCTCATGCTGCTGCCGCTCCTTCCAGGGCAGGCGCCTTGGGGCGCGGGACGCGGGTCTGCTGCCACCAGGCGTGCATGCCGGCGATCACCAGGACGAAGTAGAGGACGTAGACGAAGGCGGAGAACTTCAGGCCGCTGTTCCAGGCCAGCGGGACGCCGACGACGTCGACGGCGAGCCAGGCGAACCAGAACTCCACCCAGCCGCGGGCCATGGCGACCATCGCGGCGACGGTGCCGACGAAGATGTATGCGTCGGGCCAGGGGTTCCAGGACAGCGACGGGTAGAGGGTGAACAGCCCCACGACCGCGAGGAGGCCGGCGACGGTTCCGCCGGCGAGCAGGCCCCGCTCCCGCCACGTGGCGAAGCGGATCGCGATCCCTCCGGAGCCGCGGGCGCCGCGGCGCCACTGGACCCAGCCCCACACGGCGACACCGATCACCAGCAGCTGCTTGCCGACGCCGCCGGTGAGGTGCGCGGACCAGTTGGCCGCCACCAGGACGACGCCGGACAGCAGTTGGACGGGCCAGGCCCACACCGACCGCCGCCAGCCGAACGCGAGCCCGGCCAGGCCGAGGCTGTTGCCCACCACGTCGGTCCACAGGAAGTCCTGGCCGAACGCGGAGAAGGCGGACCCGTTCAGGGCGTCGAGGGCACTCACCGCTCCGCCGCCCTCGGTGTCGTGGCACGGTCCCCGTACAGCCGCTCGACGTACTTGGCGATGACGTCGACCTCGAGGTTCACCGGGTCGCCGGGCTGCTTGAAGCCCAGCGTGGTCAGGCCGAGGGTGGTGGGGATCAGGCTGACGGTGAAGGAGTCGGGGCCGGCCTCGACGACGGTCAGGCTGATGCCGTCGACCGTGATGGAGCCCTTCTCGACCACGTAGCGGGACAGCTCCTGCGGCAGCGAGATCCGGACGATCTCCCAGTGCTCCGCGGGGACGCGCTCGACGATCGCGCCGGTGCCGTCCACGTGGCCCTGGACGAGGTGGCCGCCGAGGCGGCCGCCGAGGGCCATGGGGCGTTCCAGGTTGACCTTGCCGCCGGCGCGCAGCGCGCCGAGGCTGGACCGCTTGAGCGTCTCGGCCATCACGTCCGCGGTGAACTCGCCCTCGCCGGTCTCGACGACGGTGAGGCACACGCCGTTGACCGCGATCGAGTCGCCGTGCTTGGCGCCTTCGGTGACGAGCGGGCCGCGCAGACGGAAACGGGAGGCGTCGCCCAGGTCCTCGACGGCGACGACGTCGCCCAGCTCTTCGACGATTCCGGTGAACACTCAGTTCTCCTCAATTCGGCTCGGGTATGCGGTAATACGCAGGTCGGGGCCGATGTGTTCGGTCGCGGCGACGTCGAGCCGCAACGCCTGCGAGATGGTCGTGATTCCCGCGTCGCCGAGAGCGGCCGCTCCGGCGCCGAGCAGGACGGGGGCGAGGTAGCCGACGACCTTGTCGACGGCCCCCGCGGCGACGAACGCGCCGGCCATCGTGGGCCCGCCCTCGAGGAGTACGGAGCGGACGCCGCGGCCGTGGAGCTCGCCGAGCAGCGCGTGCACGGCGATCCCGTTGCCGGTGCGCGGGAGCCGCGCGATGTCGACGCCGGGCAGGTGCTCGGTGTCGGCGTCCTCGGCGACGGCGATCAGGGTGGGGGCGGCGTCGTCCAGGACGCGGGCGCCGGGCCGGATCTTGGCGTTGGTGTCGACCACGACGCGCAGCGGCTGGGTGAAGGAGCCCGTGAGACCGCGTACGGCCAGATGGGGGTCGTCGGCGCGCAGGGTGCCGGAACCGACGACGACGGCGTCGGACTCGGCGCGCAGCCGGTGGACGTCGGCGCGGGAGGCCGCGGAGCTGATCCAGCGGCTCGTGCCGTCGGCGGCCGCGATCCGGCCGTCGAGGGTGCTCGCGTACTTCCACACCACGAAGGGGCGCCGTTCACGGGTGGCGGTGAGCCAGACCTCGTTGCCGCGGGCGGCCTCGGCGGCCAGCAGGCCGCTCTCCACGTCGACCCCGGCGGCGCGCAGGGTGGCGCCGCCGCCGGTGGCCGCGGGGGTGGGGTCGCCGACGGCGTAGACGACACGGGAGACCCCGGCGGCGATCAGCGCCTGCGCGCAGGGGCCGGTGCGGCCGGTGTGGTTGCACGGTTCCAGGGTGACGACGGCGGTGCCGCCGCGGGCGGCGTCCCCGGCGGCGCGGAGTGCGTGGACCTCCGCGTGCGGGCCTCCGGCCTGCTGGTGCCAGCCCTCTCCCACCACCTGTCCGCGGGCGTCGAGAATCACGGCGCCGACGACGGGGTTGGGGCTGGTGGAGCCCAGTCCGCGGGCGGCGAGCTCTACGGCCCGGCGCATCGCGTCGGCTTCACCTGGTGTGGCCACCGGGTCCTCCTGCCTCTTCGGGCACGGACTCCGGGGCTGCGCGGGAAACGGAACGGGGATACGGATCCGGGGGACGCCGGGTCGGAGGGGTGGCCGCGCAGGTCCGTGTCGTCGTATCCGGGGACACGCACTCGCGCTGCCGCCGACGGCGGCGTACCGGTTCCTGCCCGCCGCGCACTGCCTCCCATCCGGACTTTAACCGTCGGTCCAGGAATCTCACCTGGTCAACCGGCCGCTGGATGCGGACGGGTCGCGGACTGTAACCGCCGGTTCGGAGTTTCACCGACCCCGGAGTGCGCTGAACGTCACTGGTACTGCACTCAGTCTGCCACGGACGATCGATGCATATGCAATGGCTTGCTGTGGGGTCTCTCACACACCGGTGGCCCGCACCCATTGACGCCACTGGTCTAGTCCTCTTAGTCTGCCGCCAACGCCCTTGCCGGGCAGCCCCCTTCGGAGGTCCGCGGTGCCCCACGCACCCGCGCCGCCACGGCCCGGCACCAGGACGGACCCGACCGCAGACGCCGACTCCGCCCCGACCGCGGGCTCCCGCGGACCGCCGACACATCCCCCCACACACGCCCGGCGGCGGAAGGGCGTCTCCCCCGCCGTCGGGCCGGACGTCACACGTCCGGACTGAACAGCGCGTCCTGCGCGGCGTCCCGCGCCGACAGCAGGGCGCCGCGGAGCACGGCACTGCCCGTGACCGTCCCCGCCCGCACCTCGGTCGGCAGCGGGGACATGCGCGCGAGCCGCTCGGCGACCCGGGCGGCCAGGTCCCCGGCCCCGGCCCGGCCCACCTCGCCGCCCAGGACGACGCATCCCGGGTCGAGCACCGCGCAGACCGCCGCGACGCCTATGGCCACCCGGTCCGCCAGGGCGTCCAGGAACAGCTCGCCCCGCTTGCCGCCCGTCCGCGCCCCGGCGACCACCGCCTCCGCCGCCGGCGCGTCGTCCTCCTCCCCCGGCACCGGAAGCCCGTGCGCGCGGGCCAGCGCGCATACGGCCGCGCTCCCGGCCAGCGAGTGGAAGCCGCCCCCGCACCCGCTCGCCGTGGGCAGCTCGAACGTCCCGGGAACCGGCAGGAAGCCGATCTCCCCCGTGCCGCCTGAGGCACCGCGGCGCAGCACACCGCCCAGCACCACCGCGGCGCCGACACCGTGGCCGAGCCACAGCAGCACGAACGTCTCGCGGTCGCGGACCGAACCGAGCCGCTGCTCGGCGACGGCGGCGAGGTTGACCTCGTTCTCCAGCAGCACCGGCGCGTCGATCCGCCGGCGCAATTCGGCCACCAGGGCGGAGTGCCAGGCCGGCAGCTGGCCGGTGGCGCGCAGCTCACCGGTGGCCGGGTCGACCAGGCCCGGCGCGCCGACGGCGATCGTGTGCAGCGCCGTGGCGCCCGCGCGCCGCGCGGTGCGCTCCAGCAGGGCGACCGAGCGGGTGACCGTCCGCCGCGGGTCGCCGAGCGGGTCGACGGGCAGCACGGCGCTGCCGATCGTGACGCCCAGCAGGTCGGCGACCTCGATGGCGACGCTGTGCGTGCGCACGTCGAACGCGGCCAGATGGGCCCGGTCGGCGACGATGCCGTACAACCGCGCGTTGGGGCCGCGCCGGTCGGCGCCCGTCTCCCCGACGACCGCCACCAGGCCCGCCTCCTGCAGCCGCTCGACGAGGTCGGCGACGCTCGGCCGGGACAGCCCCGTCAGCTCCTTGAGCTGGGACGCGGTCAACGGGCCCTGACCCTGGAGCAGTTCGAGTGCCAGCCGGTCGTTGATCGCACGGGCCGTACGGGGGGACGCGGTACGGCCGACGAGCGGGCGGAGGGCACTCATGACGGGGATCCTTCCAGAAGCCCCGGCCCGAGGGCCGGGAACGGCTGCATTCCGGCTATCTTTCAGGAAGCCTGCCTGTTAATTTACAGAAGCGGGACCACGGGGCGGGACACTGGGAGGGATCACCATGGCGACGACCACGACGAGGAAGACCGAGCCGCGGCTGCGACGGGCCCATCTGGCCGTCGCCGCGATCTTCGCCGTGCACGGCTCCGTCAGCGGCAGCTTCGCCACCCGCATCCCCTGGATCCAGGAGCACGCGGGCCTCAGCGCCGGACAGCTCGGCTTCGCCCTCGTCTTCGCCGCCGTAGGCGCCTCCGCCGCCATGCCGCTCGCCGCGCGCATCGCCCACGTGCTCGGCATGCGCGCCGCGCTGCGCGTCCTGATCGGCCTGTGGTGCGCCTCGCTGGCGCTGCCCGCCCTCTCCCCCGGACTGCCCTGGCTGTGCGGGGCGATGCTGGTCTACGGCGCCTCGGCGGGCATGGCGGACGTCGTCATGAACGCCCAGGGCGTCGAGGTCGAGGAACGCCTCGGCCGGTCGATCATGTCCGGGCTGCACGGCATGTGGAGCGCGGGCGCGCTGATCGGCTCCCTCGTCGGCGTCGTCGCCGCCCACGCCGGACTCGACGCGCGCGTCCACCTCGCGACCGTCGCCGCCGTACTCGTCGCGACCGGGCTGCTGGTCTGCGGCGGCGTCCTGGACCTGCGGCCCGCCCAGCACGACGAGGCCCCCGCCCGCTTCGCGCTGCCGCCGCGCTCCGCCCTCGTCATCGGCGCGATCGGCTTCTGCGCCGTCTTCGCGGAGGGCGCCAGCATGGACTGGAGCGCGGTCTACCTCCGTGACATCACCGCGGCCTCCCCCGGCGTCGCCGCCGCCTCCTACACCGCCTTCGCCTGCACCATGGCCGTCTCCCGCCTCCTCGGCGACCTCGTCGTACGCCGCTTCGGGCCGGTCCGCACGGTCCGCGTCGGCGGCGTCCTCGCCACCGCGGGCGGCGTCCTCGTGGCCACCGCCGCCAACCAGATCGCGGCCATCGCCGGCTTCGCCCTCCTCGGCGTCGGCATAGCCGTCGTCGTACCGCTGTGCTTCGCCGCGGCCGGCCGCAGCGGGCCCAACCCCAGCCAGGCCATCGCGGGCGTCGCCACCGTCACCTACACCTCCGGCCTCGTCGCGCCCGCCGCCATCGGCTCCATCGCGCAGGCCAGCTCCCTCCAGGCCTCCTTCGGCCTGGTCACCCTGCTGGCCGCCGGGCTCACCCTCGGCGCGGGCGTCCTGCGCGCCGCCGGCACGTCGGCGGCCCAACCCGCCGACAAACCCGTCGCCGTGGCCGCGCCCCGTGTCTAGCCTGCACGACATGCGGATCTTCCTGGAGACGGAGCGGCTGCGCCTGCGGCACTTCACCGACAGCGACACCGACGCCGACCACCTCATCGGCCTCGACAGCGACCCCGAGGTCATGCGCTACCTCGGCAGCCCCACCCCCGCCGACGTCATCCGCCACGACGTCCTCCCGCGCTTCGCGCGCTCCCAGGTGTGGGCCGCCGAGGAGCGGACCACCGGGCAGTTCATCGGCTGGTTCGCCCTCACCCCGCGCGACGGCGGCCCCGCCGACGACCTCGAACTCGGCTACCGGCTGCGGCGCGCGGCGTGGGGCCGCGGCTACGCCACGGAGGGCGCCCGGGCGCTGGTGGCCAAGGCCTTCACGGACCTGGGGGCGCGGTGTGTGTACGCGGAGACAATGTTCGTCAATGCGCGGTCGCGGCGCGTGATGGAGAATGCGGGGCTGTCCTTTGTGCGGGTCTTTCACGAGCAGTGGGAGGCGCCCTTGGCGGGCGCGGAACACGGGGAGGTCGAGTACGCCGTCCTCCGCACGGACTGGCCCTCCCCGTAGGGCCTTTCCCGGGTTTTTCCCCGCCCGCCCTCCCGTGTGCCCTGTGAAGTCAGGTGCCCCGACGCAAGTGGTGTGGGGGCCGGGTGCGGGCCCTCCGGGGCTGCCATTCTGGACAGCACATTTAGGTGCCTCAGGCGCTCTCCGCTGCCTGCCCCGGGTTGTGCACCCAAATATGCTCCAGTGTCCAGAACGCCACCCTCCCCCAGCTACCGCTGGGAGGTGCCCCCACCTCCCCCGCCCCCTCCGTCTCGCCATGCGCCTGATCCGCGGAGGGTGGTCTGAAGCGGCACCGTGCTCGGGCACCCGTAGGCGCCGCGCCGTCCAAGTACGCAGCCGTCACCGCCTACAGCACCCCCACCGGCCGTAAGTCGCCCCAACGACCCCGGGAGGGGGTGCGCCGGGGTCCGCCCGCAGGCGACGAGCGGCGACCGCAGTACACGAATTGCAGGCGTAAACCGCGAGCGCCGAGGACGGATCCCGGAGCGGCGCCGACCCCACAACGCACGCAGCGCAGGGCCCGCACTTACCGCGCCGGGCAATCGGGAGGGAGGGCGGGGAAAAAACCCAGGCAGCCAGGTCAGCCGACCGCCAGGTCTTGCAGGCCCACGACCTTCAGCAACCGCAACCGCTCGTACGACTCCGTCCCCACCCCCGCACTGTGCACAATGAGCCGCTGCCCCCCTTCCGCACTGACCAGCACCTCGCAGTCGAGTTCGAGCATCCCCACGACCGGGTGCCGGAACCGCTTGGTCGCGAAGCGCCGGACCGCGACCTCGTGCGTGGCCCACAGGGCGGCGAACTCCGGGCTCGCGGCACGGAGTTCCGCGACGAGGGCGGCCGCGGCCGCATCGTGGGGGCGGGCGGCGAGGACGGCGCGCAGATGCGCGACGTGGGCGCGTCCGAGGTCGTGGTGGTCCTCGGGCGGGAAGAGTTCGCGCGCCGCGAGGTCGGTGAACCAGCGGCGGACGAGGTTGCGCTCGGCGGGCGGCCGGGCCGAGACGTCGCCGACGAGGGCGGCGGCCATGGCGTTCTGGGCAAGCACGTCGCCGAGGTCGCCGACGACTTGCGCGGGCGTGTCGTGGAGACGGTCCAGGACGAGCAGGAGCCCGGGCCGTACGTGGGTGGAGCGGTGTGCGTCGCGGGGCGGTTCCTCGCCGCCGAGGTGGAAGAGGTGGTCGCGTTCGTCGTCGGAGAGCCGCAGGGCCCGGGCGAGGGCGCCGAGGATCTGCCGGGAGGGCCGGGGGCCGCGGGCCTGTTCCAGCCGCGTGTAGTAGTCGGGGGACATGCCGGCCAGCTGCGCGACCTCCTCACGGCGCAGTCCCGACGTGCGCCGCCGGGCGCCGGCCGACAGGCCCACGTCGGAGGGGGCCAGGCGGGCGCGGCGGCGGCGCAGGAAGTCGGCGAGTCCTGCGCGGTCGAGGACGGGGCTGAGGTCGGGGTGCGGGTCCACGGTTCCAGGATCGCCCCGGGGCGCGGCCGTATCCAGGGCGTGCCGGTCCCGGGATCAGGAGGTCTCTCCCCTGCCGCACCGGACCGCTGGAGGCTGGGCCCGTCGCGAGAGGAGACATCGATGCTGACATTGGTGACGGGCGCCACGGGACGGGTGGGCAGCCGTCTGGTGCCGAGGCTGCTGCAGTGGCGGCGCCCGGGGGACGAGGTGCGGGTGCTGGTGCGGGACGCGGAGCGCGGCGCACCGTTCGCCCGGCGGGGAGCGCAGGTGGTGACGGGCGATCTGCGGGACGAGGAGGACGTGCGGAAGGCGCTCGCGGGGGCGGACGCCGTGCTGCATCTTGCCGCGGTGTTCCGCGGCGATGCGGGGGACGGGGCGTGGGCGGTCAACCGGGAGGCGACCTTGGCGCTGGCCCGGCTGGCGGCCGGGGCCGGGGCGGCACGCTTCGTGCAGGCAGGCACGAACCTGGTGTACGGACCGGGCCGGGGCCGGCCGTCGCTCGAGGACGACGAGCCGCTGCCGGGCGGCCCGTTGTGGGGCCCGTACCCGGAGTCGAAGGCGGAGGCCGAGCGGGGCCTGCTGGACCTGCACCGCACGGCGGGCCTGGACGTGCGCATCGGGCGCCTGGCGTTCGTGTACGGCGACGGCGACCCGCATCTGGCGGAGTCGCTGCGGTGGGCGGGCGGCTGGGCCGCGCACCAGCGGCTGCACATGGTGCACCACGCCGACGCGGCGCAGGGTTTCCTGCGGCTGCTGCGCACGCCGGGCATCGGCGGCCGGGTGTACAACATCGCCGACGACGCCCCGGTGACGGCGGTGGAGCTGCACTGGCTCGGTGGTGCGGAGGCACCGCCCGGCATGGCGGAGCGGGCGCTGCCCGACCCGTGGGCCGGGGTGGTGTCGACGGTGCGCGCCCGCGACGAACTGGGGTTCCGCCCGCAGTATCCGTCGGTGTGGACGGCGCGCGACGCGGGCGTGCTCTGACTCACCCGATCCGGGGACGCCGCGGCCGCCGCTCCCCGCGGGCCGCGCGACCTGCTGCGACGCTGGGCGCATGACGACGGCACGGCGGGCCGCGCCCGCGGGCGTGGATCAGGTGGTGGCGCGGATGCGGGCGCTGGGCGCGTCGCTGCCGCCGGGTGACGGCGTGGCGGTGTTCAACCGCGTCTATCTGTCGGTCACCGAGGAGCTGGTCCGGCGGCTGGCCGCGGGCGCGTTCGGCGACCCGCCGGCCGCCGCCGAGCTGGGCGGCCGCTTCGCCGACCGGTACCTGAGGGCGGTCGAGGGCGGCCTGGACGGGCGTGCGGTACCGGCCTGCTGGCGGCCGTTGCTCCTGCTGCGCGGGCACCCGGGCGTGCGCCCGGTGCAGTTCGCGCTCGCGGGCATCAACGCCCATGTGGGGCACGATCTCGCGCTGTCGGTGGTGGACACCTGCGTGGCGCTGGCGTGCGAGCCCGCATCGCTGGAGGCGGATTTCGACCGGGTCGGGGAGTTGCTGACGGCGGTCGAGGAGCGGGTGCGCGAGGAGCTGATGCCGGGCCCCGACCTGCTGGACCTGGCCGATCCGCTGACCCATCTGGCGGGTTCGTGGAGCCTGGAGCGCGCGCGGGACGCGGCGTGGGCCGCGTCCCGCGTGCTGTGGTCGCTGCGCGGACTGCCGGAGGTGTACGAGGAGTTCACCGAGAAGCTCGACGCGGGTGCCGGGCTGGTCGGCCGCTTCCTGCTGACCCCGCTGGGCCGCTGAGCGGTGGCGGCTCAGTCCTCGTCGAGCGCGACCGGCGCGATCTCGTCGTAGCGGTCGCCGGGGCCCGGGTTGGTCTCGTCGGTGGCACCGCCGAGCTGGTGCATGACGCCCCACACCGCGTTGAGCGCGGTCTGCACGGCGCCCTCGGCCCAGCCGGCCGTCCAGGAGATGTCGTCGCCGGCGAGGAAGATGCCGCGCTTGTCCTCGGGCAGGGTGTCCTGCATGAAGTGGGTGAACAGGCGCCGCTGGTACCGGTAGTGGCCGGGCAGGTTGGCCTTGAACGCGCCCATGAAGTAGGGCTCGTTCTCCCAGGAGACGGTCACCGGGTTGCCGATGACATGCCGGCGGATGTCGACCTTGGGGTAGATCTCGCGGAGCGACTTGAGCATGACCTCCATGCGCTCGGAGGCGCTCAGCGGCAGCCACTTGAGGCTGTCGTCGCACCAGGTGTACGACAGGCAGATCACGGCCGGCTGGTCGGGGCCGTTGTCGAGCAGGTAGGTGCCGCGGGTCATCCGGTCGGTGAGCGTCATGCTCATCACGTCCCGGCCGGTGTCCTCGTCCTTGTCGAGCCAGAACGGCCGGTCGACGGGGACGAAGAGCTTGCTGGACTCCATGTAGTGCGTGCGCTCGATCGCCGTCCAGTGGTCGATCGGGAAGAGCGAGTCGTCGCAGTCGATCTTGCTGAGCAGCATCCAGCTCTGCGCGGTGAAGATCGCCGCCTGGTAGGTGCGGATGGTGCCGTCGGCGTCGGTGACCGTGATGCGGTTGCCCGCGGTGCGGTGCAGGCGGGTGACGGCCGGGCGCGGGGCGCCGCCGTGCAGCGACTTCAGCGAGGTGCCGTACGGCCAGTGCACGATCTTCTCGGGCTCGCGCTCCCACAGCCGCACCGGGAGCTGCTGGCTGCCGCCGACGATGCCGCGGTGGTGGTCGTCGGCCTCGGTGTAGACGACGCGCAGGATCTCCAGGATGGAGTTGGGGAAGTCGGTGTCCCAGCCGCCCGTCCCGAAGCCGACCTGGCCGAAGATCTCGCGGTGGCGGAAGGACTTGAAGGCCTCGGAGTCGCAGAGGAAGCCGTAGAAGGTCTGGTTGTCGAGCTTCTCGACCAGCTTCGACCAGATCTCGCGGATGCGCGGGACGTCGCGCTCGCGCATGGCGCGGTTCATGTCGGTGAAGTCCGCGCCCTCCTCCAGGCAGGCGTTCCAGGCGTGCGCGACGTCGCGGTAGACCTGCGGCAGGTCGTCGATGGTCTTGGCGTAGTGGGACTCGCCCTTGAGGTCGACGACGGTCGACGGGGTCGCGGGCGCCAGCGGGTTGGGGAACGGCTGGGTCTCCAGGCCGACCAGGTCGATGTAGTGCTGGAGCGCCGTGGAGGACGGCGGGAAGCGCATCGCGCCCATCTCCGCGGTCAGGCTCTCGTCGCAGCCCTCGAAGCCGACGGTGCGCAGCCGGCCGCCGATCGTGTCGGCCTCGTAGACGACGGGCCTGAGGCCCATCTTCATCAGCTCGTACGCCGCCACGATGCCGGACAGGCCGCCGCCGATGACCGCGACCTCGGTGCCGTGGGCGGTCGCGGGTATGGAGCCGAGGCCGGCCGGGTCCGCCAGGAAGTCGTCGTACGCGAAGGGGAAGTCGGGGCCGAACATGGTGATGGGCGGGGCCGAGGGCACCTCGGGGTGCTGCTCGTCGTGGACCGCGGTGGGCACCGTGGACGTCATGGGGTGACTCTCCTGGCAGTGGAACGGGGTGGGGCCGTGATGAGGGGGTGGGGTGGGGGTTCAGCCCAGCGAGCGGTACAGCTCGGGGCGGCGGTCGGCGAGGTAGGGCGTCTCCTCGCGGGCGGCGCGCAGGACGGCGGGGTCGGCGTCGGCGACGACCAGTTCCTCCCCGGACCCGGCCCGGGCGCGGACCACGCCGTCGGGGCCGGCGAGACAGCTGAGCCCGGCGAAGTCGAACTTTCCCTCGAGGCCGCAGCGGTTGGTGTAGGCCACGTGCAGCTGGCTCTCCCAGGCGCGGGCCGGCACGAGGGTCTGCGCGACGAACTCGTACGGCCGCATGAGGGCGGTCGGCACGGTGAGCAGCTCGGTGCCGGCCAGGGCGTGGGCCCGCACGTTCTCCGGGAACTCGACGTCGTAGCAGATCAGGATGCCGATGCGGGTGCCGTCGAGCTCGGCCTGGACGACGGCCCGGTCGCCGGGGGTGAACCAGGCGCGCTCGCCGTCGCCGAAGAGATGCGTCTTGCGGTAGTTGGCCAGGCGCTCGCCGTCCGGGCCGATCAGCTGGGCGGCGTTGAAGACGTCGTCGCCGTCGCGCTCGGGGTAGCCGTAGACGATGCCGAGGCCGTGCTCGGTGGCGATGCGGGCGACGCGCCCGGCCGTGGGACCGTCGGCGGCCTCGGCAAGGGACGGGATCGCCCTGCCGACGGCATAGCCGGTCGTGAACATCTCGGAGGTGACGAGCAGCCGGGCCCCCGCGGCGGCGGCCCGGCGTGCGGCCGCGTCGAGCGCGGCCATGCTGTCGTCGACGGACGAGGGGACGCCGCTCGGGCCTTGGTACAGAGCGGTGCGCAGCGGCGCCATGGAGCCTCTTTCGCCTGGTGGGGTACCGGTTCGGGGTCTGACTCGACCGTACGATCACGCCCACCGCGGCGACAAGACGCGTCCATTGCGCATCGACCGCCGATTCGTTGCGCGATCGGCGCCCTCACCGGCGATTCGTTGCGTGCGGCCGGCGGCCTAGGCCGGCGAGCCCGCGGTGTAGCGCCGCAGCAGGGGCGAGAGCACCAGGACCGACTTGGTGCGCTCCACGAAGGGCTCGCCCGCGATCCGCTCCAGGACGCGTTCGAAGTGGCGCACGTCGGAGGCGTAGATCTGGACGACGGCGTCCGCCTCACCGGTGACGGTGGAGGCGGAGGCCACCTCCGGGTAGCGCGACAGGCCGCGCCGGATGTCCTCCGGCGAGGTGTTGTGGCGGCAGTAGAGCTCGACGAAGGCCTCGGTCTCCCAGCCCAGCGCCGCGGGCTCGACGCGGACGGTGAACCCGGTGATGGCGCCCTCGGCCCGCAGGCGGTCCACCCGGCGTTTGACGGCCGGGGCGGAGAGGCCGACCACGGTGCCGATGTCGGCGTACGAGCGGCGGGCGTCCTCGGCGAGGGCGTGGACGATGCGTTCGTCGAGTTCGTTCAGGCGCACGGGGGGTGGGTCACTTCTCTTCGCGGGCGAGCCGGCCACGGCGCGTGCCGTACCGGGGACAGCCTACGAGCCCGGCCGCCGTCCCCCGCCGCGGAGCGCCCGGGGCGGGGAGCGGCGTCCCCCGGACCGCTCCCCCCGCGCGCCGCCGGCGGACCCGGTCACTGCCAGCTGGCGTGCAGCGGCTTGCCCTCGGCGTAGCCGGCCGCGCTCTGGATGCCGACGACGGCCTTCTCGGCGAACTCGGCGAGGCTGGCGGCGCCCGCGTAGGTGCAGGAGCTGCGGACGCCCGCGATGATCGAGTCGATCAGGTCCTCGACACCCGGCCGAGCGGGGTCCAGGAACATCCGCGAGGTGGAGATGCCCTCCTCGAACAGGGCCTTGCGGGCCCTGTCGTACGCGGATTCCTCGCTGGTGCGGTTGGCCACGGCGCGGGCGGAGGCCATGCCGAAGCTCTCCTTGTAGACACGCCCGTCGGCGGTCTGCTGGAGGTCGCCGGGCGACTCGTACGTGCCCGCGAACCAGGAGCCGACCATGACGTTGGACGCACCGGCGGCCAGCGCCATCGCCACGTCGCGCGGGTGCCGCACCCCGCCGTCGGCCCAGACGTGCTTGCCGTGCTTCGCGGCCTCGGCGGCGCACTCCAGCACCGCCGAGAACTGCGGGCGCCCGACGCCGGTCATCATGCGCGTGGTGCACATGGCGCCGGGACCCACACCGACCTTGACGATGTCGGCGCCGGCCTCGATCAGGTCGCGCACGCCCTCGGCGGAGACCACGTTGCCGGCCACGACCGGCACCCGCGGGTCGAGTGCCCGGACGGCCCGTACGGCCTGGATCATCGACTCCTGGTGGCCGTGCGCGGTGTCCACGACGAGGGTGTCGACACCCGCGTCGAGCAGCAGCTTGGCCTTGCCCGCCACGTCGCCGTTGATGCCGACCGCCGCGGCGATGCGCAGTCTGCCCTGCGCGTCGGTGGCGGGGGTGTACAGGGTGGCGCGCAGGGCGCCCTTGCGGGTGATGATCCCGGCGAGCCTGCCGTCCGCACCGACGGCGGGGGCCAGCTTGCGGTTGGCCTCCTCCAGCCGGTTGAAGGCCTCGCGCGGGTCGATGTCCGCGGGGAGCAGCAGGAGGTCCTTGGACATGACCACGGACACCTGGGTGAAGCGGTCGACGCCGGTCAGGTCGTGCTCGGTGACGACGCCGACCGGGCGGCCGTCCTCCACGACGACGGCGGCACCGTGCGCGCGCTTGGGCAGCAGGGCCAGCGCGTCGGCGACGGTGGCGTGCCGTCCGAGGGAGATGGCCGTGTCCAGCACGAGGTGGCGCTGCTTGACCCAGCCGATCACCTCGGTGACCACGTCGATCGGGATGTCCTGCGGGATGACGACGAGGCCTCCCCGGCGGGCGACGGTCTCGGCCATCCGCCGGCCGGCGATGGCGGTCATGTTGGCGACCACCAGGGGGATGGTGGTGCCGGTGCCGTCCGGGGCGGAGAGGTCGACACCCTGGCGGGATCCCACCGCGGAACGGCTGGGGACCATGAACACGTCGTCGTACGTCAGGTCGTACGGAGGCTTTGCATCATTGAGGAAACGCACGTACTTGATTTTTGCACGACGGGGGCGGCCTCGGCCACGGACGAAAGTCCGGTGCTCAGGAGGGCCCTTTGGAGTTTCCTCCAAGAACTCCCCCGGGCTCAGCGTGTTCCGTCGTGCCATTCCCCACTCGCCGGGGGCGGGAGTTCCTGCTCCGCCCACACGAGCTTGCCCTCGGGCGTCAGCCGGATCCCCCAGCGCCGCCCCAGCCGGGCCACGAGACAGAGCCCGCGGCCGCCCTCGTCGGTGACGCCGGCACGGCGGGTGCGCGGGAGGTTGTTGTCGCGGTCGGCGACCTCCACGACCAGGACCTGGTGGCGGATCAGGCGCAGCCGGACCGGCCCGGGCGTGTGGACCACCGCGTTGGTGACCAACTCGCTGACGATCATCTGCGTGGTCTCCGCCATGCCCTCCAGGCCCCATGCGGCCAGTTGCCGCGAGGCCAGTGAGCGGGCCGCGCCGACCGCGGCCGGATCCGAGGGCAGCTCCCAGCAGGCCAGGTCCTCCGGGCTGAGCGCGCGGGTACGGGCCAGCAGGAGCGTGACGTCGTCGCGGGGCGCCGTGCCCGCCCGGAGGGTGCCCATCACCTCGGCGCACAGGTCGTCCAGCGGGAGGCCGGGGCGGGCGAGCGCCGCGGCCATCCGGTCCATCCCCACGTCGATGTCCTGGCGGCGGTCCTCGACGAGCCCGTCGGTGTACAGCGCGATCACGCTGCCCTCGGGCAGTTCCAGCTCGGCGGCCTCGTACGGCAGCACCCCGAGCCCGAGCGGTGTGCCGTCGGGCAGGTCGGGGAAGTCCACGTGCCCGTCGGGCAGGAGGACGGCGGGCGGCGGATGGCCGGCCCGCGCCATGACGCAGTGCCGGGTGGCGGGGTCGTAGACCGCGTAGAGGCAGGTGGCGAGGGCGCAGGTCTCGTCCGCGTGGCCGCCGGTCTCCTCGTCGGCGAGCCGGCCCACGACCTCGTCGAGGTGGGCGAGCAGTTCGTCGGGGGCCAGGTCCATGTCGGCGAGCGTGTGCACCGCGGTCCTGAGCCGGCCCATGGTGGCGGCGGCGTTGATGCCGTGGCCGGCCACGTCGCCGACGACCAGGGCGACCCGCGCGCCGGGCAGCGGGATCACGTCGTACCAGTCGCCGCCGACGCCGTCCTCGATGTCGGCGGGGAGGTAGCGCGAGACCGCGTCCACGGCCGCGCCGCCGGACACCGCGCGCGGCAGCAGGCTGCGCTGCAGGGCGAGGGCGGTGGCGCGCTCGCGTGCGTACCGCCTGGCGTTGTCGAGGCTGAGCGCCGCGCGGGCGACGATCTGCTCGGCGAGCAGCATGTCCTCCTCCTCGAAGGGGGCGGGATTGACGGTGCGCACGAAGGCGGCGACACCCAGCACGATGCCGCGGGCCTGCACCGGCACCACCATCACCGAGTGCATGCCGTGCTCGCGGATCGCCCGGGCCGGCACGGGGTGCCCCGCGGGCCAGCCGTCCGGGCGGTAGCCGAGGACCGGTTCGAAGAAGGGGCGCCGCGAGGCCAGCACCTCGGTGAACGGCGAGGTCTCCGGGACGGTCACCACCTCGCCGGGGCGCCGGCGTGCCTCCGGCGCACCCGCGCGGACCGAGGCGAGTCCGGCCCGGCGGAGGACGGGTCCCCCGCCGCCCCCGGCGAACGTCCGGTACGGGGGCTCCTCGCCGAGATGGACCGCCTCCACCAGGTCGACGGCCGCGTAGTCGGCGAGGAACGGCACCGTGAAGTCGGCCAGTTCCTGCCCGGTGCGCATGGTGTCGAGTGTGGTGCCGACGCGGGTGCCGGCCTCGCTGAGCAGAGCCAGGCGCTCACCGGACGAGCGCCGGCCGCCGGCCTCCAGGACCAGGGAGCACACGCCGCGCACCGATCCGTCCGGGTCGTCGAGCCGGAAGAAGGAGACGGAGTACGCGGGCGCGAGGCCGGCACGCCCGGAGGCGGCGTGCCGGTACTCGCGGCTGAGTGCCGGGGTTCCGGTGCGCAGCACTTTCGCCATCACGGCCTCCAGGGCGCAGCTGTCGCCCCGCAGGGCCTCGGACGGCCGGCGCCCCAGCCGGCGGTCACCGGGGATGCCGTCCTGGTGTTCCAGGGTCGCGTTGGCCCAGGTGCACCGCAGATCGGTGCCCCACAGGGCCAGACCCACGGGTGAGCGGGTGAGGAGTGCTTCCAGAGCCGGCCCGCTGCCGGCCGCCGCGGATTGCACGATGCCCTCCGGACTGGTGAGTAGGGATGTGGTCACGGCTGCCTCCTTCAGGGGCGCGCCCACACCGGCCGTGCCTGCAGCCGTCAGGCCGTGAGCAGTTCGGCCGCGCGTTCGGCGATGGCGCAGACGGTCGCGTTGGTGTTGGCCGACGGGATGGACGGGATGACGGAGGCGTCGGCCACCCGCAGCCCTTCGATGCCGCGCAACCGCAGGTCGTCGCGGACGACCGCCCCGGGTCCCTCCCCCATCCGGCAGGTGCCGACGGGGTGCGCGTACGAGGCGGCGGTCCGCCGGACGTACTCCCGCAGCCCCCGGTCGTCCTCGACGGCCGGGCCGGGCAGCACCTCCGTCCCGTGCCATGCGGACATGGCGGGGGACCGGCCGATCTCGCGGGCGAGCCGCAGGCCCCGGATCAGGGTGACCAGGTCGCGGTCGTCGGCGAAGTAGCCCGGGTCCAGCAGCGGGGGGTCCGCGGGATCGGCGCTCGCCAGGCGTACGGTGCCGCGGCTGCGCGGGCGCATCGCCGAGACGCCGATCGTCCAGCCCTGGCCGGGCGACATTCCGTCGAGCAGGTTGCCCGGCGCGTCGACGAAGACCAACTGGAGGTCGGGGCCGTCCAGTCCGGGCCCGGAGCGCACCAGGCCCTGGGCCTCGCCGTGGTTGTTCACGCCGGCGGGTACCGGCCGGCCGGCGCTGTAGACGATGTTGGCGATCGGGTGGTCGTGCAGGTTGGCGCCGACGCCGGGGAGGTCCGCGACGACGTCGATGCCGCGGTCGCCCAGGTGTGCCCGGGGACCGATCCCGGAGAGCATGAGCAGCTGCGGCGAGCCGATGGCACCGGCGGTGAGGACCACCTCCGTGCGGGCCCTGGCCGTGCGCGTCCCGGCCTCCGTGCGGTACTCGACCCCGGTGCAGCGGCCGTTCTCCAGCAGCAGGCGGCCGACCCGCGCGCAGGTCACGACGGTGAGGTTGGGCCGGCCGGCGGCGGGGACGAGGTAGGCGTCGGCCGCGCTCTGCCGCCTGCCGTCGACGATGTTGAGGTCGGACCAGCCGAACCCCTCCTCCAGGCCGCCGCCGGGGTCGGCGGCGCGGGGGTGGCCGGCCTGCTCCGCCGCCCTCAGCAGGGAGCCGACGACGGGGTGCGGCGGGTTGGCGGGCCCGACGGTGAGGGGTCCGCCGATGCCGCGCAGCGCGGGGTCGCGCCCGGCGGTGTTCTCGCTGCGCATGAAGTACGGCAGCAGGTCGTCGAAGCCCCAGCCCTGGGCGCCGAGGGCCGCCCAGTCGTCGTAGCTGGACCGGTGTCCGCGGGCGAAGACCATGGCGTTGATCGCGGAGCCGCCGCCCAGGAAACGCGCGCGGGGCAGGAGGACCGATGTGCCGGTGGCCGTCTGGGGGACGGTGGTCTCGCCCCAGTTCGCCGGACTCTCCATCAGGGACGGCCAGGCCGGCGGCGAGGTCATGGCCGCCGTGGGGCGGTCCGCTCCCGCCTCCAGCAGCAGTACGCGGACACGGTCGTCCTGGGACAGGCGGGCGGCGATCACGCTGCCCGCGGTGCCGCCGCCGACCACGACGAAGTCGTGGGGCTCGGTTGTCGATCGCATGACGGATGCCACCTCTCCTTCCATTTCCACTGTTATCGGATAAAAGGTAACACCGATACGTTATCGACGATAAGTCCGATTCGTTATCATTGGCACCATGAGCGAAGCGGCAGCACAGGCATCGACGCCCGGCACACGGGAACGGCTCCTGCGGGCCGCCGCGGAACTGCTGACCGAGGGAGGCCGGGAGGCGGTGTCCACCCGCGCCGTGAGCGCGGCGGCCGGGGTCCAGGCGCCCACCCTCTACCGGGTGTTCGGGGACAAGGAGGGCCTGCTCGACGCGGTCGCCGAGTACGGCTTCCAGGGCTACCTGGCGGACAAGCAGGCGCTCTCGTGGACCGACGACCCCGTCGCCGACCTGCGGCGCTCCTGGGACCTGCACGTGGAGTTCGGGCTGTCGATGCCCGCGTACTACCGGCTGATCTACGGCGACGCGCGCGCCGCGGAGGGCTCCGCCGCCCGGGCGGTGGACATGCTGCGCGAGCTGATCGCCCGGGTCGCGTCCGCGGGACGGCTGCGCATGAGCGTGGAGCGGGCCACCCGCTTCATGCACGCCAACGGGGTCGGGGTTGTCCTCACCCTGCTGGCCGCTTCGCCGCAGGAGCGGGAGCAGGGGCTGTCCGAACTCGCCCGCGAGAGCGTGATGCGCACGATCACGACCGACGGCGGCGAGGAGAACGTCGTCGCGGGGCCCGCGACCGTGGCGGGTCGGGCCGGCGCACTGCGCGAGGCCCTGCGCGATCCGGGCACCGCGGCGCTGACGGCCGGCGAACGCACCCTGCTGACCGAATGGCTCGACCGTCTGGCCGACGCACCCGAGCGCAGTCCGGGGGCGTGAACCAGGGAGCTAGGACAGGCTCACAGGCTCACGGGCCCGCGGGGTCGGCGCGGTCCAGCGCGGGGCGGGGCATGGGCTCGGTGGACTCCAGCAGATAGTCCGCCGCCGACGTGTCGGTGACGATGCTGGTGACCAGGCCGGAGCGCAGGACCGCGTCCACGGCGACGGCCTTGCGCCGCCCGCCCGCGATCGCCAGCACCTCCGGGATGCGGCGCAGCCGGTCCGCCTCGATGGTGATGCAGCGCTCGCCCAGGTCGCGCCCGACGAGGCGGCCCTCGGTGTCGAAGAGGTGCGAGGACATCTCGGCGGCCACGCCCAGCGACGCGTAGTGCTCGCGCTCGGCGTCGGTGAGCGCGTCGTGCACCGTGGAGATGCCGGCCGCCCACGAACCGATGGAGACGACGGCGACGGTGACCTTGTCGAAGTAGCTCATGGCGGCCGCGATGCCGCTCTGGGCCCGCAGCGCGGCGGCGGTGGCCGGGTCGGCCAGCACCATCGGGGCGTACATGGGGTGGGCCTCGCCCCCGGAGACGGCCGCGGCGGTGCGCACCGCCTCGACCGACCCGCGGTCGGCGGTGCCCGCGTCGTACACGCCGGTCAGCTGGACGACCGTGCAGGGCGGGAGCCGGTCGAGGGCGTTGGCCATGGTGATGATGGAGCGGCCCCAGGCCAGGCCCAGCACGTCGCCCTCGCTGACCAGTTCGCCGAGCAGCTGCGCGGCGACCGCGCCCAGGTTCTCCGGGTCGGGGCCGTCCGACTCGTCGGCGGGGGATTCGACGACGACCGCGTGCCGCAGGCCGTAGCGGGCGCGCAGGGCGTCGGAGCGTTCGGCGTCGAGTTCGGCGGGGACCCGGATCTCGATGCGCACCAGATCGCGTTCGAGGGCGGTCTCCAGGACCCGTGCCACCTTGAAGCGGCTCACGCCGAACTCCTCGGCGATCTGGATCTTGGACTTCCCCTCCAAGTAGAAACGGCGTGCCATCGCCGCCGCCTGGACCATCTCGCCGGGGCCCATGCGCACCCCTGTGCGGCCTGTGGTCACGTTCTCTCCCCAGTTGCCCATCTGATCGGCTCCGCGCTCATCCTCGCACGTACTAACGGGTACCGGAGCACGCCGCCCAAGGAGTGGTCAGTGCGCGCAGGCGGCCGCGGCCTGCTTGCGCAGCGCGCGTACGGCCTCGGCGGGATCCTCCGCTCCGTAGACCGCGGAACCGGCGACGAAGACGTCGGCGCCGGCCTCCGCGCAGCGCTCGATCGTGGACGCGGACACGCCGCCGTCCACCTGGAGCCACAGCTCCAGGCCGTGCCTCTCGATCAGCTGCCGGGCCCGGCGGATCTTGGGGAGCATGATGTCGAGGAAGGCCTGGCCGCCGAAGCCCGGCTCCACCGTCATGATCAGCAGCATGTCGAGCTCGGGCAGCAGGTCCTCGTAGGGCTCGACCGGGGTGGCGGGCTTGAGCGCCATCGACGCCCGGGCGCCCATGGCGCGGATCTCGCGGGCCAGACGCACGGGAGCGGCTGCGGCCTCGACATGGAAGGTGACGGAGCCGGCGCCCGCCTCGACGTACGCCGGGGCCCAGCGGTCCGGGTCCTCGATCATCAGGTGGCAGTCGAGCGGGGTCTCCGTCGCCTTGCGCAGCGACTCGACGACCGGCACACCGAGCGTGAGGTTGGGGACGAAGTGATTGTCCATCACGTCGACGTGGAGCCAGTCGGCTCCCTCCACCGCACGGGCTTCTTCGGCGAGCCGGGCGAAGTCGGCGGAGAGGATGCTGGGGTTGATCTGCACGGCCATGCTCCCAGTATGGCGGTGCGGGCGCCCCGGCCGCGCACTCGGGCGCCGCGCCTGTGGAAAACCCGGCGCCCCGCCGGCACCGTGCGCGGGCGCCGTCGCGCGGGTGCCGCTCCGTCAGATCACGCCGCCCCGGAACGCGGTGGCCCCGGAACGTCCGTGACCGCCCGCGCGGCGGCGCGGGCGGTCACGGACGGGACAGGACGTCCCCGGTGGGCCGGGCGGCGGTGCGCCCGGGCCTCACGCGTTGGGACGCTTGCCGTGGTTGGCGCCCTTCTTCTTGCGGGCGCGCCTCTTGTTTCCTCGCTTGGACATGGTGCCCAACTCTCTCATCAAGGACATTTCGACCAGCCTCAGTCTAGAAGCGGCACACCCGGCAGGCACGTTCTTCGAGTGCGTGCCGACCATGCGTATCGCCCCCGCCGCAGCGGGTGGCAGAATCCGCCGGGCGCGCACGACGGCATGCGCGGGCGACATGGGTGCGCTCCGCGGGCCGCGCCGCGGAGGCAGGGCGAGACCGGAGGATGCAGGTCCTTGAGGGACGAGCTGGTGCGGCTCCTCGAGCCGCCGGCCGACACGTGGGCGGCGCTGCTGAGCCCGGACGAGATCGTGCGGGGCTACGGGACCCGGTTGCCCGCCGACTACCTGTGGCTGATGGAGACGTACGGGCCGGGCGAGATCGCGCGCTACCTCCAGATCGTGCCGCCGGTCCCCGCCGACGAGGTCGGAAAGCTCTCCGGGGTCCTTCCGAGCGGGGCCTACCAGGAAGAAGGCGTGGAGGGCCTCTATCCGGAAATACCTGGTGCCCGGCGGCCTTTTCCTGTGGGGCGGCACCCCTGACGGCGACGCCACGTTCTGGGCCACCTCCGGCGAACCGGACGAGTGGCCGGTCGTCGTCCGCCGCAGGCACCCCGGTCCCGACGAACCGGCGTGGACCCGCTACGAGTGCGGCATCGTGGAGTTCCTGGTGCGTACGTTCCAGGGGCGGCTCCAGCGCAACCCCTTCAGCGGCACCGACCTGTGGCGGAACGAGTCCGCGAACTTCGTTCGCGACTGAGCCGGCCGCCCTCGGCGTGCCGACACCCGGACGTGGTGCAACCGCCGAGCACGGCTGCACCCGCCCCGGGGCCGTGAGGAACCCGCGGTTCGGCGCGCTCAGCCAGTGCGTCGCAGGAGCGCGAGGTACATCGCGTCCGTGCCGTGCAGGTGCGGCCAGAGCTGGACGTCGGGGCCCTCCCCGAGGTCCGCCACACCGGCCATCAGCGGCCGGGCGTCGACCCACTCGACGGGGACGGCCCCGGGGGCGGCCAGCACGTCCTCGACGACGGCCCGGGTTTCCGCCGGATGGGGCGAGCAGGTGGCGTAGCCGACGACGCCGCCGACCCGCACCGCGCGCAGCGCTGATTCCAGCAGCCCGCGCTGCAACGGCGCGAAGCCCGCGAGGTCCTCGGCGCGGCGCCGCCAGCGGGCCTCCGGCCTGCGCCGCAGGGCCCCCAGACCCGTGCAGGGCACATCGACCAGGACGCGGTCGAAGGCGCCCGGCCGCCACGCCGGACGGGTGCCGTCGGCGACGATCACCCCGTACGGCCCCGGGTTCCCCGCCAGCGTGCGGGCCACGAGACGGGCACGGTGCGGCTGCTTCTCCGAGGCGACCAGCGCCGCCCCGCGCTGCGCCGCGAGCGCGGCCAGCAGCGCCGCCTTGCCGCCGGGACCCGCGCAGCCGTCCAGCCACAACCGGTCCGGGCCGTCCCCGAGCGGCGCCGCGGCCAGGGCCGCGGCCACGAGCTGGCTGCCCTCGTCCTGCACGCCGGCCCGGCCCTCGCGCACCGCCTCGACGGCCGCCGGGTCGCCGCCCTCGGCGAGGCGGACGGCGTACGGCGACCAGCGGCCCGGCGCGGTGGCGTCCGCGGGCAGCGCGTCGGCCAGCTCCTGCGGTGTGACGCGGCCCGGCCGGGCGACCAGCGTGACCTCCGGGCGCTCGTTGTCCGCCGCGAGCAGTTCCTCCATGCCGGCGCGACCGCCGCCGAGGGCGTCCCACAGGGCGGAGACGATCCACCGAGGGTGGGAGTGGACGACGGCGAGGTGGTCCTCCGGGTCCTCGTCGTAGGGCGGGGCGACCTCGTCCAGCCACGCGTCCAGGTCCTGCGCGGCGATGCGGCGCAGGACGGCGTTGACGAACTTCGACCGCCCGTCGCCCAGCACGACCCGGGCCAGCTCCACGGTCGCGGAGACGGCGGCGTGCGTCGGGATGCGCGTGCCCAGCAGCTGGTGGGCGCCGAGCGAGAGCACGTCCAGCACCGGCGGGTCCACCTCGCGCAGCGGGCGGTCCACGCAGGCCGCGATCACCGCGTCGTAGGTGCCCCGGCGGCGCAGCGTTCCGTAGACCAGCTCGGTGGCCAGCGCGGCGTCCCGCCGGTCGAACTCCCTGCCCTTGCGCACCGCCTCGGCCTCGGCCTCGCGCAGCAGCGAGGGGAGGACGAGGTTGGCGTACGCGTCGCGCTCGTCGACGGCCCGAAGTGCCTCGAAGGCCAGGATGCGCACGGGGTCGCGCTGCGGCTTGCGGTAGGGCCGGCCGCCTTGCGGCGGCGCGCCCTGCGAGCGGCCCTGCCGGGCGGCGGGCTGGGATCGGCGGCGTGACGGTTCGCTCACGTGAAAGGTGCTCCGGGAAGGTCGGTGGTACGGCGGGGCGTCGTGCCCCGGTTCCGAGCGTACGTGGGACGCGCGGTCACGCGCCCAGCCGCTCCCCGGAGGGAACGCGGACGCCGCGCGCCCAGTCGGCGGCGGCCATCGGCTTCTTGCCCTGCGGGCGCACCTCGCCCAGTTCCACGGCGTGGCTGCCGGTGCCGACGAGCACGGCCCGCTTGGTGACCTCCAGCTCGCCGGGGGCGAGGCCGGTGTGCTCAGGCAGCAGGGTCACGGGGCCGATCTTCATCCGCTCGCCGCCGAAGAGGGTCCAGGCCCCCGGGGCCGGGGTGCAGCCGCGGACCAAGCGGTCCACGCGCAGCGCGGGCGCCTTCCAGTCGATCAGGGCGTCCTCGACGGTGATCTTGGGGGCCGTCGTGATGCCCTCGGCGGGCTGCGGGCGGGCGACCAGCGAACCGTCCTCGATGCCGTCCATGGTGGCCGCCAGCAGCTTCGCCCCGCTGTGGGCGAGCCGGGTGAGCAGGTCGCCGCTGGTGTCCCGGGACCGCACGTCCTCGGTGACGACGCCGTAGACCGGGCCGGAGTCCAGGCCCTCCTCGATGAGGAACGTGGAGGCGCCGGTGACCTCGTCGCCGGCCATCACCGCGTGCTGGACGGGCGCCGCCCCGCGCCAGGCGGGCAGCAGGGAGAAGTGCAGGTTGACCCACCCGCGGGCCGGTACGTCCAGGGCCACGCGGGGCAGCAGGGCGCCGTAGGCGACGACCGGGCAGCAGTCGGGCGCGATCTCGCGCAGCCGCGCCAGGAAGTTCTCGTCACGGGGACGCGCGGGCTTGAGCACCTCGATCCCGGCCTCCTCGGCGCGCTGGGCGACCGGGCTGGCGACGAGCTTGCGCCCGCGGCCCGCGACGGCGTCGGGCCGTGTGACGACGGCGGCGACCTCGTGGCGGCCGGAGGCGATCAGTGCGTCGAGTGCGGGAACGGCGACCTCGGGGGTGCCGGCGAAGACGAGCCTCATGCGGGTGCGGTGCCTTTCTGCGGAACGCGGCGCTACAGAGCGCGGCCGAAGGTGCTGTGCGGCGAGACGCGGACCTCGGGCGCGGGCTGCCCGGTCCACTCCGCCTCCCGTATCGCCTTCATGGCGGCCTTGCGCTGCTCGGGATCGAGCCGGTCGATGAAGATGATCCCGTCGAGGTGGTCGGTCTCGTGCTGGATGCAGCGCGCGAGCAGCTCGGTGCCCTCGATGGTGACGGGGTCGCCGTACATGGTGAAGCCGCTGGCCACGACGCCGTGCGCGCGCTTGGTGTCGAAGCGCAGTCCGGGCAGCGAGAGGCAGCCCTCGGGGCCGTCCTGCTCGTCGTCGCTCAGGCTCAGGTCGGGGTTGACCAGATGGCCGACCACCCCGTCGACGTGGTACGTGAACACCCGCAGCGACACACCGATCTGAGGGGCCGCCAGGCCCGCGCCGGGAGCGTCGCGCATCGTCTCCTCGAGATCCTTGACGAGGGTGCGCAGCTCTTTGTCGAACACGGTCACGGGCTGCGCCTTGATGCGCAGCACGGGGTCGCCGAAGAGGCGGATCGGCTGGACGGACACGCGGCGGGCTCCATGGGTGGACGGCGGTGGTCGGCGGGTGGGCAACCGCACCAGTCTATGGGCCGACAGGGTGGGGGCGCGCACGGCTTCTCGCGCCCCCCGGCGAACGGGATGCGCCCCTGCTGCGTGACTCCGCGGGCGGCTGGCGCGTTGATGTCAAAGGAGATTGACCGACACGAGCCGGCTCGAGAGGCCAGTTGATGCCCGAACACGCAACTCACGACGCCCAGGCCAGGGCGAGCCTTCACCTGCTGGTGCGGGACATCGAGCGGGTCCGCCGACAGGTCGACGCGCTGCGCACCCTCACCACCCAGTTGGGCAATGTCTACCGCCCCCGGCGCAGCGGCCCGTCCGCCGGATTCGTCGTCTACGGCCGGGCGCCCGCACCCACCGTACGGCTCGCCCAGGAACTGCGGGACAGCGTCGAGACCCTGGTGACCGCGGCGGTGGAGTTCGACCGCTCCCTGGGCTTCTCCTGGGACGCCGTCGGCTCCGCGCTGGGCGTGACCAAGCAGGCCGTCCACCGCCGCTACGGCACCCGTCGTGCCGCCGCCGCGGCATCGGCGGAGCCGCACGGCGAGCCCGACTCCCCCGCGTCGGCCGTCGCGTCGGTCCCGGCGCCGACCATCCCCGCGCCGACCGTCCCCGCGGCCCGCGCCATGCCCTCCGCCGCGCCCCGCGACGACAGCATCCCCGGCGCGGTCCCCGCTCCCCGCACCGGCTGACTTCCCGCTCCCCCCTCATACGCTTTCCCGCCCCGCCGCCCACCGCGCCTCACCAGGCCGGACGCCGGGGCGGAAGCGTGTCCGGGCGCGACTCAGCCGATGTCGGGCGGGTCGATGCGCACCCGCACCGGGTCGGCCTCCTTGCGGGCGATCCGCGCGGTCTGCGCGGCCTTGAGCGCGGCGGCGAGCGCCGCGCCGTTCCCAGGACGCACACGCAGCAGCACACGGTCCCACCGCTCACCGGGCGGGGTGTCGCCGCTGCGGCGCGGACGCGCCGGGTCGACGACGGGCAGCGGCACGGGCCCCAGGATGTCGGTGCCCTCCGGGAGGCGGACGGTGTCCAGCAGGTCCGCGACGGCAGCGGGGCGCCCGCTCACCGAAGCCATCCGGGAGACCGGGGGAAAGCCCAGTTCGGCGCGTTCCGCCAGCTCCCGCACGGCATGACCGACCGGGTCCCACCGCACCAGGGCCTGCACCGGACGGAGCGTCGGCTCCGCCATGACCACGACGGTGCCGCCCTCCCCGGCCGGGCGCACCAGGGCGGCGGCGTGGGCCCAGCGGCGCAGGGTCTCCTCCCCCGCTCGCAGATCGGGCCGGTTGAGCAGGGCCCAGCCGTCGAGCAGCAGCGCGGCCGCGTACCCGCCGTCGGCGACCGGCTCGGCGCCGGGCGTCGAGATCACCAGCGAGGGCGTCTCCGGCACCGAGGCGAGCACCCCGTCACGGCCGGAGGTCCGCACGGGCACCTTGGCGAAGGCGCGGCCGAGTTCGTCGGCGGTGCGGCGGACGCCCACCACCTGGGCGCGCAGCCGGAAGCCGCCGCACTCCGTGCAGTGCCAGGCGGCCTCGGGCCGTCCGCACCAGCCGCAGTGCGGCGCGCTGTCGCCGTCGCCGAGCTGGAGCGGCCCGGCGCACTGCGCGCAGCGCGCGGGTTCCCGGCAGCGCTCGCAGGCCAGCCGCGGCACATAGCCGCGCCGCGGCACCTGCACGAGCACCGGTCCGCGCTGGAGGGCCTCCCGGGTGACCTGCCACGCCACGCTCGGCAGGCGCGCGGCGCGCGCCGCGGCGTCCCGCGCCTCGTCGCCCTCGCCGACGGTGCGCACCAGCGGCGCCGTGGCCCGCACCCGTTCGCGCGGCGCCGTGATGGGCAACGCCCACTGGCTGTCGACGAGTTGGGCGCCCTCGACGGTGCAGGTGAGACCGCCGAGAAGGAATCCGGCACCTTCCTCGGCGGCGCGCAGCAGCAGGACGTCGCGGGCGTGCGGCTGCGGGGCGTGCGGTTCCGCGTGGCTGGAGTCGCCGTCGTCCCACAGCACGGTCAGCCCGAGGCCGGCCACGGGCGCGAACATGGCGGCCCGGGTGCCCACGACGGCACGGACACTGCCCCGGCTCACGGCGAGCCAGCGGCGGTACCGCTCCTCGGGCCCGGCGTCCGCGGTGAGCAGCACATGGTGTCCGCCACCGAGGAGCGCGGTCAGCGCGGTGTCGACGCGGGCGGCGGCACGGCCGTCGGGGACGACCGCGAGCGCTCCGCGCCCCGAGGCCAGGGCCGCCGCCATGGCGCGGGCGATCTCCTCGGGCCAGGTCGGTCCGGGCAGTGCGGTCCACACTGCCCGCGGGGTGTCGCCGCGGGACAGGGCCTGCAGGAAGGCGGGGCCGGTGGCGTACCGCCGCCACGGTCCGGGGTCCACCGGCGCGGGGGCGGGCAGCGGGTCGCGGGCCGGTTCGGCCTCGGCCTTCGCCCGCCGCGGCGGCACCGCGAGCTGGACGACGTCGGCGAGCGCCCCGGCATAGCGGTCGGCGACCGCGCGGCACAGCCGCAGCAGCTCCGGGGTCAGCACCTCCTCCGGGGAGAGCACCTGGGCGAGCGGCGCGAGCGGTCCCCGGTAGTCGCTCTCGGCCAGCCGGTCGACGATGAAGCCGTCGTGCAGTTCCCCGCCCTCGCGGCGGCCCTTCACCACGCGCGCGCCGAAGCGCACGCGGACCCGCACGCCGGGACGCGCCTCGGCGTCCATCTGGGCGGGCACGGCGTAGTCGAAGTACTGGTCGAGGTGGAGCAGCCCCTTGTCGACCAGGACCCGGGCCACCGGCAGCCCGTCGGCCAGTGCGGCCCCCCGCCAGGTCCGCGGCTTGGCCCGGGGCTCCTTGGCCTTGCGCACCGTCTCCCGGATGAGCGCGAGCTGCTCTCCCCCCTGCGGCCCGTCCGCCGGGGGTGTGCCGTGCTGGTCCTCGCTGCTCACAGCCTCAGTGTTACCAGAAGGCTCGGACAGCGCGGTGCCGCCCGCTGCCCGCTGCCCGGGGCGGGGACGAGAACGGGGACGGCCCCGGACCGTTCGGTCCGGGGCCGTCCCCGATGCCCTGTGCGGTGCGGCCTTACAGGCCGACCGTCTCGCGCAGCGCGTCGACGCGGTCGGTGCGCTCCCAGGTGAAATCCGGGAGGGCACGGCCGAAGTGCCCGTACGCAGCGGTCTGGGAGTAGATCGGGCGCAGCAGGTCGAGGTCGCGGATGATCGCCGCGGGACGCAGGTCGAAGACCTGGCCGATGGCCTGCTCGATGCGCTCGGGGTCCACGGTGTGGGTGCCGAAGGTCTCGACGAAGAGGCCGACGGGCTCCGCCTTGCCGATCGCGTACGCGACCTGGACCTCGCAGCGCGAGGCGAGGCCCGCGGCGACGACGTTCTTGGCGACCCAGCGCATCGCGTAGGCGGCGCTGCGGTCGACCTTGGACGGGTCCTTGCCGGAGAACGCGCCACCGCCGTGGCGGGCCATGCCGCCGTACGTGTCGATGATGATCTTGCGACCGGTGAGGCCGGCGTCACCCATCGGGCCGCCGATCTCGAAACGCCCGGTCGGGTTGACCAGCAGGCGGTAGCCCTCGGTGTCGATCTTGATGCCGTCGTCCAGGAGAGCCCGCAGCTCCGGCTCCACGACGAACTCGCGGATGTCGGGCGCGAGCAGCGAGTCCAGGTCGATGTCGCTGGCGTGCTGCGAGGAGACGACGACGGTGTCCAGGCGGACGGCCTTGTCGCCGTTGTACTCGATGGTGACCTGCGTCTTGCCGTCGGGGCGCAGGTACGGGATGGTCCCGTTCTTGCGGACCTCGGTCAGGCGCCGGGAGAGCCGGTGGGCGAGCGTGATCGGGAGCGGCATCAGCTCGGGGGTCTCGTCGCAGGCGTAGCCGAACATCAGGCCCTGGTCGCCCGCGCCCTGCTTGTCGAGCTCGTCCTCATCGCCTTCGACCCGGTTCTCGTACGCCGTGTCGACACCCTGCGCGATGTCCGGGGACTGCGCGCCGATGGACACC
This sequence comes from Streptomyces sp. NPDC088733, assembly GCF_044751185.1. Classification (NCBI taxonomy): domain Bacteria; kingdom Bacillati; phylum Actinomycetota; class Actinomycetes; order Kitasatosporales; family Streptomycetaceae; genus Streptomyces; species Streptomyces sp. NPDC088733. The sequence continues at coordinate 91,920 of NZ_JBIVLH010000025.1, read as the reverse complement.
GAGACACCGCAGGAGGCGCCGTCGAAGCCCTTCTTCGAGGAGTCGTAACCGATGTCGAGGATCTTGTTGCGCACCAGGGTCGCGATGTCCGCGTAGCCCTTGGTGGTGACCTCGCCCGCGACGTGCACCAGACCGGTGGTGATCAACGTCTCGACGGCGACGCGGGAGGTGGGGTCCTCCTTGAGCAGTGCGTCGAGGATCGTGTCGCTGATCTGGTCGGCGATCTTGTCGGGGTGGCCCTCGGTCACGGACTCGGAGGTGAACAGGCGGCGGGACACATCGCTCCCTGGGGTTGCAGCGGCTGCTGGCTGATCATGGGTGGCTCGCGCGGGGCTGCGCCCGGCTGGCCAGGGGTCAGTTTATCGTTCGTACCACGAAGACGGACACGGCATCTCGAAGGTTGGGAAGGCCGTGACCTGCAACACTGTCCATCACCCCGGCCCCGAACGCCAGTAGCTCGCTCGCACGACACGCAATGTCGTACCGCCGCCGGGGCGATGATCAGGCAAGACGCCGGGCGACCAGGTCCCAGACCTGCTCGGCCAGGGCCTCCTTGGGACCGTGCGGCACCTGGGTCTCACTGCCGTCGGCGCCGAGGATCACAGCCTCGTTCTCCTCGGTCCCGAAGGCTTTGGAGTCGCCGACCTCGTTGACGACGAGCAGATCGCACCCCTTGCGGGCGAGCTTGGCACGGCCGTTGACCAGGACGTCATCGGTCTCGGCGGCGAAGCCCACGACGACCTGCGCGGCGTTGGGCCGTTCGGCGGAGAGCTCGGCGAGGACGTCGGGGTTGCGCACCAGCGCGACCGGCGCGGGCTCCTCGCCGTCCTTCTTCTTGATCTTGCCCTCGGCGTAGTGGGCCGGACGGAAGTCGGCGACGGCCGCCGCCATGACCACCGCGTCGGCGTCGGCGGCGGCCTTCAGGACCGCCTTGCGCAGTTGCACGGCGGTGCCGACCCGGACCACGTCGACGCCCGCCGGGTCGGCGAGCGCGGTGTTCGCGGCGATCAGGGTGACCCTGGCCCCGCGCGCGACGGCGGTGCGGGCCAGGGCGTAGCCCTGCTTGCCGGAGGAGCGGTTGCCCAGGTAGCGGACGGGGTCCAGCGGCTCACGGGTGCCGCCGGCGCTGACCACGACGTGGCGTCCGGCCAAGTCGGCCGCCAGGGCGCGCGGGCCGCGCAGCAGCACCCGGCGGCAGGCCTCGAAGATCTCGGCGGGGTCGGGCAGCCGGCCCTTGCCGGTGTCGACGCCGGTGAGCCGGCCGACGGCGGGTTCGATCACGATCGCGCCGCGGCGGCGGAGCGTGGCCACGTTCTCCTGGGTGGCCGCGTGCTCCCACATCTCGGTGTGCATGGCGGGCGCGAACACCACCGGGCAGCGTGCGGTCAGCAGGGTGTTGGTCAGCAGGTCGTCGGCGAGCCCGTGGGCCGCCTTGGCCAGCACGTCGGCGGTGGCGGGGGCGACCACGACCAGGTCGGCGCCCTGCCCGATGCGCACGTGCGGCACCTCGTGGACGGACTCCCAGACCTCCGTCGAGACGGGGTTGCCCGACAGCGCGGACCAGGTCGCCTCACCGACGAAGTGCAGCGCCGAGGCGGTGGGCACGACCCGCACCTCGTGGCCGGACTCGGTGAACCGGCGCAGCAGCTCGCACGCCTTGTACGCGGCGATCCCGCCGCTCACGCCCAGGACGACCTGTGGCTTCCCCATCGTCTCTCCCGCGCTGTGTGGACCCGTGTGCGTACCCGCCCATGACACACCACGGGCCCGGCGGCTCGGCCGCCGGGCCCCCTGGTGCGTGCGTGGGTCGTACTACTGCGCCGGGCCCTCGATGGCCTCGGAGGTCAGCAGACCCGCGTTGATCTCGCGCAGCGCGATCGACAGCGGCTTCTCGTGCACGTGGGTGTCCACGAGGGGGCCGACGTACTCGAGCAGGCCTTCGCCGAGCTGCGAGTAGTACGCGTTGATCTGACGGGCGCGCTTGGCCGCGTAGATCACGAGGCTGTACTTCGAGTCGGTGGCCTCGAGCAGCTCGTCGATCGGCGGGTTGATGATGCCCTCGGGCGCGGTGATGGAAGAGGACACGCTCTACCTTCCGATTGGATGGACTGGATGAACCTTGATCAACATGGACGACCTGCTGCGCCCCGGGCGGTCCCGCGGGCCGGACTCGCTGGTCGGCTCCCGGTGGGGCCCGGAAAAGGCCGCAAAAGATCAGTCTACGGTCATCAAGACTAGCAGCTCACGCGCGACGTCCTCGACGGAGGTGTTGACCAGGGTGGTGTCGAACTCCGTCTCGGCCGCCAGCTCGACGCGGGCGGCCTCCAGGCGGCGCTCGATGACGTCCGGCGGCTCGGTGCCGCGGCCGGTGAGCCGGCGGACCAGCTCGTCCCAGCTCGGCGGTGCGAGGAAGATCAGCTGGGCGTCGGGCATCGACTCCCGGACCTGGCGTGCGCCCTGGAGGTCGATCTCCAGCAGGACCGGCTCGCCGGCGTCCAGTCGCTCCAGGACGGCCTGGCGCGGGGTGCCGTAGCGGTTGCCGGCGAATTCGGCCCACTCGAGCAGTTCGCCGTTGGCGACGAGCTTGTCGAACTCGTCACTGTCGACGAAGAAGTAGTGCACCCCGTGCTCCTCCCCGGGCCGCGGCCTGCGGGTGGTGGCCGAGACCGAGAGCCAGACCTCGGGGTGGACTGTGCGCATATGAGCGACGACCGTGCTCTTGCCGACCCCCGAGGGGCCGGAGAGCACGGTCAGCCGCGGACGTTCACTCATGGAGCGATTATCCCGGTTCCCGGGGGGTGCTGGGAACGTCAGGCAGCGGGGCTGCCGAACTCGCGCTCCAGGGAAGCGATCTGGTTGGAGCCGAGCCCACGGACCCGGCGGCTCTCGGAGATGCCGAGCCGCTCCATGATCTGCTTGGCACGGACCTTGCCCACGCCGGGCAGGGACTCCAGGAGGGCGGAGACCTTCATCTTGCCGATGACGTCGTTCTCCTGGCCCTGCTTGATGACCTCGTGCAGCGAGGCGCCGGAGTGCTTGAGCCGATTCTTGACCTCGGCGCGCTCCCGGCGAGCCGCGGCGGCCTTCTCGAGCGCGGCAGCGCGCTGTTCAGGGGTAAGGGGCGGAAGAGCCACGCCTACGTCACCTCGGAAGTAGAACTGTCGGATACGGATCGGTGTGGAACCTAGCTGCCCCCCACCTGCAGGGGCAACGTGAAACGCGCACCTTGCGCGCTCTCGTCGGAGACTAGCGGCCCGAACGCTCACAGTCAGCGCAAACAAGAAGAAAAGTCCTGGTCAGCGTCAATCGACCAGGACTTTCCGGACAAAACTGAGCAGGTTTCCGGACGTCTTGACTCCTACTTGACGGCTTCGGCGAGTTCCGCGGCCTGCTGGAGGGCCGCTTCACGCAGCGCGGAGACCGACGGACCGTGCCGCAGAACGCCCCGGCTCACGCTGGGTACGACATTGCGCACCGCGTCGCCGAAGACCCTCGGCAGGTCCTGGGCCGTGGCCCCCTGGGCGCCGATTCCGGGGGCGAGGAGCGGACCGTTCACGGCCAGTCCGACGCCGGCCCGGTCCAGGGTCGCGCCGACGACCGCGCCGACGGAGCCCAGGGGCGCGGCGCCCGCGTTCTCGGCGGCGATGTGGTCCAGCATCACCTGTGCGAGCGACCTGCCGTCCGGCGCGGTTGACCGCTGGACCTCCGCGCCCTCCGGGTTCGAGGTCAGCGCGAGGACGAAGACCCCGCTGCCGCTCGCGCGCGCCGCGTCCAGGGCCGGGCGCAGGGAGCCGAAGCCCAGGTAGGGGCTGACGGTGACGGCGTCGGAGAAGAGCGGTGACGCCGGGTCGAGGTAGGTGGCGGCGTACGCGTCCATCGTGGAGCCGATGTCGCCGCGCTTGGCGTCCGTCAACACGAGCGCGCCCGCCTCACGGGCGTCGGCGACCGCGCGCTCCAGGACGGCGGTCCCGCGCGAGCCGAAGCGCTCGAAGAAGGCGCTCTGCGGCTTCAGCACCGCCACGCGGTCGGCCAGGGCCTCCACCACAGTGCGGGTGAAGCGCTCCAGGCCGGCGACGTCGTCGTCCAGGCCCCAGGCGGTGAGCAGGGAGGAGTGCGGGTCGATCCCGACGCAGAGCGGGCCGCGGGTGTCCATGGCGCGGCGCAGGCGTGCGCCGAAGGGCTCGGGGGTCATCACGGGGCGGCTGCCTTCCGGGTGTCGGCGCCGACGGCGTCGGCGAGGGTCGCGTACGGGCTGTTCCCGAGGCGGGTCGCCAGGCCGCGGTGGATCGTCCGGCACCAGAAGGGGCCCTGGTAGACGAAGGCGCTGTAGCCCTGGACCAGCGTCGCCCCGGCGAGGATGCGCTGCCAGACGTCGTCCGCGGTCTCCACGCCGCCGACGCCGACCAGGGTGATCCGGTCGCCGACCCGGGCGTACAGGCGGCGCAGCACCTCCAGGGAGCGGGCCTTCAGCGGGGCGCCGGACAGCCCGCCGGTCTCCGCGGCCAGGGAGGGATCGGCGCGCAGGCCGAGCCCGTCGCGGGCGATGGTGGTGTTGGTGGCGATGATGCCGTCCAGGCCGAGTTCGAGGGCGAGGTCGGCGACGGCGTCCACGTCCGCGTCGGCGAGGTCGGGCGCGATCTTGACGAGCAGCGGGACCCGGCGGCCGGGCACGGTGCGGTCGGCGGCCTCGCGCACGGCGGTGAGCAGCGGCCGCAGGTGGTCGACGGCCTGCAGGTTCCGCAGTCCGGGGGTATTGGGCGACGAGACGTTGACGACCAGGTAGTCGGCGTAGCGGGCCAGTCGCTCCGTCGAGGCCACGTAGTCCGCGACGGCCTCGTCCTCGGGGACGACCTTGGTCTTGCCGATGTTGACGCCGACGGTCGTCGGGAAGACCGCCGTGCGGGCTTCCAGGCGTTCGGCCACCGCGGCGGATCCCTCGTTGTTGAAGCCCATGCGGTTGATCAGCGCCCGGTCCTCGACCAGGCGGAACAGCCGCTGCCGCGGGTTGCCGGGCTGCGGCTGGGCGGTGACGGTGCCGATCTCGACGTGGTCGAAGCCCAGCATGGTCAGCCCGTCGATGCCGACCGCGTTCTTGTCGAACCCGGCGGCGAGCCCGAAGGGGCCGTGCATGCGGCGGCCCAGGGCCTCGATCCGCAGCGCGGGGTCGCGGGGCGCGAGCAGCGCGGCGACGAAGGTGCGCAGGACGGGGATCCGGGCGGCGAGCCGGATCCAGCCGAAGGCGAGGTGGTGCGCCCGCTCGGGGTCGAGGCGCTTGAAGATCAGGCGGAACAGGAGCGCGTACATGTGAGGCCTTCTGCGGTGGTGCGGCCGGCGGGGGGGCTCGTGACGAGGGGGGCACCGGTGTGCGGTGCCCCCCTCGCGGGCCTATGCCTCGCGGGCCGCGGTCAGGCGTTCCGCGTGCTCCTGGAGGGAGCGGACCCCGACGTCGCCCCGGGCGAGCGCGTCCAGTCCCTGCACCGCGGCGGCGAGCGCCTGCACGGTGGTCAGGCACGGGACGCCGCGGGCCACGGCGGCGGTGCGGATGTCGTATCCGTCGAGGCGGCCGCCGGTGCCGAACGGGGTGTTGACGATGAGGTCGATCGCGCCGTCGTGGATGAGGTCGACCACGGTCGGCTCGCCGTTCGGGCCGGTGCCCTCGCTCTTCTTGCGGACGATCGTGGCCTCGATGCCGTTGCGCTTGAGCACTTCGGCGGTGCCGGAGGTGGCCAGCAGCTCGAAGCCGTGCTCCACCAGGGCCCGGGCCGGGAAGATCAGCGCCCGCTTGTCGCGGTTGGCCACCGAGACGAAGGCGCGGCCCTTGGTCGGCAGCGCGCCGTAGGCTCCGGCCTGCGACTTGGCGTACGCCGTGCCGAAGACCGAGTCGATGCCCATGACCTCGCCGGTGGAGCGCATCTCCGGGCCGAGGACGGTGTCGACGCCGCGGCCGTGCACGTCGCGGAAGCGGCTCCACGGCAGCACGGCCTCCTTGACGGAGATCGGCGCGTCGAGCGGCAGGGTGCCGCCGTCGCCGTGGGCCGGGAGCAGTCCCTCGGCGCGCAGCTCGGCGATGGTGGCACCGAGCGAGATGCGCGCGGCGGCCTTGGCCAGCGGCACCGCCGTCGCCTTGGAGGTGAAGGGCACGGTGCGGGAGGCGCGCGGGTTGGCCTCCAGCACGTAGAGGATGTCCCCGGCCAGCGCGAACTGGATGTTGATCAGGCCCTGTACGCCGACGCCCTTGGCGATGGCCTCGGTGGAGGCGCGCAGCCGCTTGATGTCGTGGCCGCCCAGCGTGATCGGGGGCAGGGCGCAGGCGGAGTCGCCGGAGTGGATGCCGGCCTCCTCGATGTGCTCCATGACGCCGCCGAGGTAGAGCTCGTGGCCGTCGTAGAGCGCGTCGACGTCGATCTCGATGGCGTCGTCGAGGAAGCGGTCGACCAGGACGGGGCGGTCCGGGCCGATCTCGGTGGACTCGGCAATGTAGGAGGCGAGGCGGGTCTCGTCGTAGACGATCTCCATGCCGCGGCCGCCGAGCACGTACGAGGGGCGCACCAGGACCGGGTAGCCGATCTCGTCGGCGATGGCCTTGGCCTCCTCGAAGGTGGTGGCCGTGCCGTGCTTGGGGGCGGGCAGGCCGGCCCGGTCCAGGACGCGGCCGAAGGCGCCGCGGTCCTCGGCAAGGTGGATGGCCTCGGGCGAGGTGCCGACGACGCGCACGCCGTTGTCCTTCAGAGCCTGCGCCAGGCCGAGCGGGGTCTGGCCGCCGAGCTGGACGACGACGCCGGCGACGGGGCCGGCCTGCCGCTCGGCGTGGACGATCTCCAGGACGTCCTCCAGGGTGAGCGGCTCGAAGTAGAGCCGGTCGGAGGTGTCGTAGTCGGTGGAGACGGTCTCCGGGTTGCAGTTGACCATGACGGTCTCGTAGCCCGCGTCGTGCAGCGCGAAGGAGGCGTGCACACAGGAGTAGTCGAACTCGATGCCCTGGCCGATGCGGTTCGGGCCGGAGCCGAGGATGATCACGGCGGGCTTCTCGCGCGGCGCGACCTCGGTCTCCTCGTCGTAGGACGAGTAGAAGTACGGGGTGCGGGCGGCGAATTCGGCGGCGCAGGTGTCGACCGTCTTGTAGACCGGGCGGACGCCGAGCGCGTGCCGGACCTCGCGGACGACATCCTCGCGCAGCCCGCGGATCGCGGCGATCTGGGCGTCGGAGAACCCGTAGCGCTTGGCCTCGGCGAGCAGTTCGGGGTCGAGCTTGCCCGCGGCGGCCAGCTCGTCGGCGATCTCCTTGATCAGGAAGAGCTGGTCGACGAACCAGGGGTCGATCCTCGTCGCGTCGAAGACCTCCTGGGGAGTGGCCCCGGCCCGGATCGCCTGCATGACGGTGTTGATCCGGCCGTCGGTGGGGCGTCCCGCGGTGAGCAGCAGCTCGCCCTTGTCGCCGGTTTCGCCGGTGAAGGCGAACTGGCTGCCCTTCTTCTCCAGCGAGCGCAGCGCCTTCTGCAGCGCCTCGGGGAAGTTGCGGCCGATCGCCATGGCCTCGCCGACCGACTTCATGGTGGTGGTGAGGGTGGCGTCGGCGGCGGGGAACTTCTCGAAGGCGAAACGCGGCACCTTGACGACGACGTAGTCGAGGGTCGGCTCGAAGGACGCCGGCGTCTGCTCGGTGATGTCGTTGGGGATCTCGTCGAGGGTGTAGCCGACCGCCAGCTTGGCGGCGATCTTGGCGATCGGGAAGCCGGTCGCCTTGGAGGCGAGCGCGGAGGAGCGGGAGACCCGCGGGTTCATCTCGATGACGATGACCCGGCCGTCCTCGGGATCGACCGCGAACTGGATGTTGCAGCCGCCGGTGTCCACGCCGACCTCGCGGATCACGGCGATGCCGATGTCGCGCAGGATCTGGTACTCGCGGTCGGTCAGGGTCATCGCGGGCGCGACCGTGATGGAGTCACCGGTGTGCACGCCCATGGGGTCGAAGTTCTCGATGGAGCAGACGACCACGACGTTGTCGTGCTTGTCGCGCATGAGCTCCAGCTCGTACTCCTTCCAGCCGAGGATGGACTCCTCCAGGAGCACCTCGGTGGTCGGGGAGAGCGTGAGTCCCTGGCCGGCGATGCGGCGCAGCTCCTCCTCGTCGTGGGCGAAGCCGGAGCCGGCGCCGCCCATGGTGAACGACGGGCGGACGACGACCGGGTAGCCGCCCAGGGTGCCGACTCCGGCGATCACCTCGTCCATGGTGTGGCAGATGACGGAGCGGGCGGACTCGCCGTGGCCGATCTTGGCGTTGACGGCCGCGACGACGTCCTTGAACAGGTCGCGGTCCTCGCCCTTGTTGATGGCCTCGACATTGGCGCCGATCAGCTCGACGCCGTACTTGTCGAGGACACCCGCGGTGTGGAGCGAGATCGCGGTGTTGAGCGCGGTCTGGCCGCCCAGGGTGGGCAGCAGGGCGTCCGGGCGCTCCTTGGCGATGATCTTCTCGACGAACTCCGGGGTGATCGGCTCCACATAGGTGGCGTCGGCGATCTCCGGGTCGGTCATGATCGTGGCCGGGTTGGAGTTGACCAGGATCACCCGCAGGCCCTCGGCGCGCAGGACGCGGCAGGCCTGGGTGCCGGAGTAGTCGAACTCGGCGGCCTGGCCGATGACGATCGGGCCGGAGCCGATGACCAGGACGGACTGGATATCGGTGCGCTTAGGCACGCTGGCCCTCCATGAGCTTCACGAAGCGGTCGAAGAGGTACGCGGCGTCGTGCGGACCTGCGGCGGCCTCGGGGTGGTACTGGACGCTGAACGCGGGGGTGTCGAGCAGCCGCAGGCCCTCGACCACGTTGTCGTTGAGGCAGACGTGGGAGACCTCGACCCGCCCGTACGGGGTGTCGGTGACCTGGTCGAGCGGCGCGTCCACGGCGAAGCCGTGGTTGTGGGCGGTGACCTCGACCTTGCCGGTGGAACGGTCCTGCACCGGCTGGTTGATGCCGCGGTGGCCGTACTTGAGCTTGTACGTGCCGAAGCCGACGGCCCGGCCGAGCAGCTGGTTGCCGAAGCAGATGCCGAACAGCGGGGTGCCGCGCTCCAGGACGCCCCGGATGACGGTCAGGTCGGCGGTGGCCGGGTCGCCGGGGCCGTTGGAGAGGAAGACGCCGTCGGGCCGGACCGCGTAGACCTCCTCCAGGGAGGCGGCCGCGGGCAGGACGTGCACCTCGATGCCGCGCTCGGCCATGCGCTGCGGCGTCATGCCCTTGATGCCGAGGTCGAGGGCGGCGACGGTGAACTTCTTCTCCCCGACGGCCGGGACGACGTACGGCTCCTTGGTGGCGACCTCCGCGGAGAGGTCGGCCCCGGACATCTGCGGGGCGGCCTGCACCTCGGCGAGGAGTGCGGCCTCGTCGGTGTGCGCCTTGTCGCCGGAGAAGATGCCGACACGCATGGCGCCGCGCTCGCGCAGGTGGCGGGTGAGGGCGCGGGTGTCGATGCCGCTGATGCCGACGACTCCCTGGCGGGTCAGTTCCTCGTCCAGGGTGCGCCGGGAGCGCCAGTTGGACGGCACGCGGGCGGGGTCGCGGACGACGTAGCCGGCCACCCAGATGCGGGAGGACTCGGGGTCCTCGTCGTTGACGCCGGTGTTGCCCACGTGCGGGGCGGTCATCACGACCACCTGGCGGTGGTACGAGGGGTCGGTCAGCGTCTCCTGGTAGCCGGTCATGCCGGTGGAGAAGACGGCCTCGCCGAAGGTCTCCCCCACGGCCCCGTAGGCACGGCCGCGGAAGGTGCGGCCGTCCTCCAGGACGAGTACGGCGGGGACCCTCGCGGGCCGCTGGGCGGAGGTCGTCATCGTGCGCCTTCCTGGTCGTGCGTAAGGGTGTTCAGGGCCTCGACCCACGCGCTGTGCTCGGCGGAGCGGTCGGAGCGGAAGCCGGAGTCGATCTCCCGGTCGCCGTGCGCCCAGGTGATCACCAGCAGGCCGCCCTCGGTGAGGACCTTGCCCGCGATGCCCTTGTCGAGGCGGGCGCCGCGCAGGGCTTCGGCCGGGATGAAGAAGTCCGGGGCTCCGGCGCGGACGACGTCCACGCCGCGGTCCGTCAGGGTCAGCGCGGCACGGCTGCGCACCCCCAGGCCGTGGGCCACGATGCGGTCCAGCCACTGCCCCGCGGTCGTGCTGCCGTGGTAGCGGCCGTCCATGGCCAGCAGGACCGGCCGCGGCTCGTCGCCGGGCTCCTCCGGGGCTGTGGGGAGGCCGGGCACGTCCCCCTGGAGGGTGCCGCGCCACTTCCAGCCCTGGCGCATCAGCCAGTAGACGAGGGCGATGAGGAGCAGCAGCCCGACGACCCAGCCGATGCGGGCGGACCAGTCGGTGACCTGGGCGGAGTGCTTGCCCTCCGCCGCGATGAGTACCAGAGGTGTCACGAGAGCTTCCCGTCCATGACCGTCGCCTTGCCCCGCAGGAACGTCGCGAACACCTGGCCCGGCAGCTCCAGACCCTCGTAGGGGGTGTTGCGGCTGCGGGAGGCGAAGCCCGCGGGATTCACCTCACCACGGTATGCCGGATCGACCAGCGTCAGGTTGGCGGGTTCACCGGCCGAGACGGGGCGGCCGTGTCCGGCCAGGCGCCCGATGACGGCGGGCCGGAAGGACATCCGGTCGGCGACGCCCGCCCAGTCCAGCAGGCCGGTGTCGACCATGGCGTGCTGGACGACCGACAGCGCGGTCTCCAGGCCGATCATGCCCATCGCGGCCGCGCCCCACTCGCAGTCCTTGTCCTCGTGGGGGTGCGGGGCGTGGTCGGTGGCCACGCAGTCGATGGTGCCGTCGGCGAGCGCCTCGCGCAGCGCCATGACGTCGGCCTCGGTGCGCAGCGGCGGGTTGACCTTGTAGACCGGGTTGTACGAGCGCACCAGCTCGTCGGTCAGCAGCAGGTGGTGCGGGGTGACCTCGGCGGTCACGTCCCAGCCCTTGGACTTGGCCCAGCGCACGATCTCGACGGAACCGGCCGTGGACAGGTGGCAGATGTGCACGCGGGAGCCGACGTGCGCGGCAAGCAGCACGTCGCGGGCGATGATCGACTCCTCGGCGACGGCAGGCCAGCCGGTCAGGCCCAGCTCGCCGGAGACGACGCCCTCGTTCATCTGGGCACCCTCGGTCAGCCGCGGCTCCTGGGCGTGCTGGGCGACGACGCCGTCAAAGGCCTTCACGTACTCCAGGGCGCGGCGCATGATGACCGCGTCGTCGACGCACTTTCCGTCGTCGGAGAAGACCCGCACCCCGGCGGCGGAGTCCGCCATCGCGCCGAGTTCGGCGAGCTGCTTGCCCTCCAGGCCCACGGTGACGGCACCGACCGGCTGCACGTCGCAGTAGCCGTGCTCGCGACCGAGCCGCCAGACCTGCTCGACGACGCCGGCGGTGTCGGCGACCGGGAAGGTGTTCGCCATCGCGTGCACAGCGGTGTAGCCGCCGGCGGCGGCGGAGCGGGTGCCGGTGAGGACGGTCTCGGAGTCCTCCCGGCCCGGCTCGCGCAGATGGGTGTGGAGGTCGACCAGGCCCGGCAGGAGGACCTTGCCCGCGGCCTCGACCACGGTGGCGCCCCCGGGGGCGGCCAGGTCCGTGCCCACCTCGGCGATCGTCTCGCCCTCGATCAGGACGTCCTGCGGGTCGCCGCCCAGGATCCTCGCGCCGCGGATCAGCGTCCTCGGGGTCGCGCTCGTGTTCATTTGCTCTCCTCAGCGGTGCGGGCGGGGACGGGGCCGGAGACGGCGGGCTCGGCGCCGCCGAGCAGCAGGTACAGGACGGCCATCCGGATGCTGACGCCGTTCCTGACCTGCTCGACGGCGGTGCAGCGCGGCGAGTCCGCGACCTCGGCGGTGATCTCCATGCCGCGGTTCATCGGTCCGGGGTGCATGACGACGGCGTGCTCCGGCAGGGCGGCCATGCGGATGCCGTCGAGGCCGTAGCGGCGCGCGTACTCGCGCTCCGTAGGGAAGAAGGCGGCGTTCATGCGCTCGCGCTGGACGCGCAGCATCATGACGGCGTCGGTCTTGGAGAGCACCGCGTCCAGGTCGTACGAGACCTCGCAGGGCCAGTTCTCGACGCCGATCGGCAGCAGGGTGGGCGGCGCCACCAGGGTGACCTCGGCGCCCAGGGTGTTCAGCAGCAGCACATTGGAGCGCGCCACGCGGCTGTGCAGCACGTCGCCGACGACGGTGACCCGCCGGCCCGCCAGGTCGCGGCCGGGGCCCGACAGGTGGCGGCGCATGGTGAAGGCGTCCAGCAGCGCCTGGGTGGGGTGCTCATGGGTGCCGTCGCCCGCATTGACCACGCTGCCGCCGATCCAGTCGGAGTAGGCGAGGCGGTGCGGGGCGCCGGACATGTGGTGGCGGATGACGACGGCGTCGGCGCCCATCGCCTCCAGGGTGAGCGCGGTGTCCTTCAGCGACTCGCCCTTGGAGACCGAGGACCCCTTGGCGGAGAAGTTGATGACGTCGGCCGACAGCCGCTTGGCGGCGGCCTCGAAGGAGATGCGGGTGCGGGTCGAGTCCTCGAAGAAGAGGTTGACGACAGTGCGGCCGCGCAGGGTGGGGAGTTTCTTGATGGGGCGGTCGGCGACGCGGGCCATCTCCTCGGCGGTGTCGAGCACGAGGAGGGCGTCGTCGCGGGTGAGGTCGGCCGCCGAGATCAGGTGGCGCTTCATCGGTCACTCCGGAGGATGCGTGCGGGGGCGGGCGAAGGGGCGGCACGCGGCGTCTCCCGGACGGCTCGTGCCGGGGACGGGCGGGCATGGCTGTGCCCCGGGAGGCGGGGCGGAGCCGCGCTACTCGTCCGCCGGGGAGCCGTCGCGCACGCCGAGCAGGACGCAGTCGCGCCCGTCCTCCTCGGTCAGATGGACCTTGACGGTCTCGCGCAGCGAGGTGGGGATGTTCTTGCCGACGTAGTCGGCACGGATGGGCAGCTCGCGGTGGCCTCGGTCGACCAGGACGGCCAGCTGCACCGCCCGCGGGCGGCCGATGTCGCCCAGAGCGTCGAGGGCGGCGCGGATGGTGCGGCCGGAGAAGAGCACGTCGTCCACGAGGACGACCAGGCGGCGGTCCACGCCGTCGGCCGGGATCTCGGTGCGGGCGAGCGCGCGGGCCGGGCCGAGCCGCAGGTCGTCGCGGTACATGGTGATGTCGAGCGAGCCGACCGGGACCTTGCCGCCGGTGATGCCGTCGAGCTTGTCGGCGAGTCTGCGGGCCAAGTGGACGCCGCGGGTCGGAATGCCGAGGAGCACCACGTCGTCGGCGCCCTTGGCGCGTTCGACGATCTCGTGGGCGATGCGGGTCAGCACCCGCTCGATGTCCTGCGCCTCCAGCACGGGCCGGGACGGCACCGTTGAGGCCTCGCTGTGTGCGGCCATGAAAAATGGACCTCCTTCCCCGCCTCACTGGACGGGCCTTAAAGGACGCCAAAACGTACGAGACCACCGTACCAGGCCCGCTGACCTGCTCTGTCACGGGTGACGCGCCGACGACCTCGCTCGTCCGGGGGTACCGGTGTGGACCATTCGGCTTGACGGATTCCAATTACGCTGCGTAACCTCACAGTGAGTTACTGAGTTTCCGTCCGGGGAGCGTTATGTCCAGCGATTACGCCAAACAGCTCGGAGCGAAGCTCCGCGCCATCCGCACACAGCAGGGACTCTCCCTCCACGGCGTCGAGGAGAAGTCCCAGGGGCGCTGGAAGGCCGTCGTGGTCGGCTCGTACGAGCGTGGAGACCGCGCGGTGACGGTGCAGCGGCTCGCCGAGCTCGCCGATTTCTACGGCGTGCCGGTCCAGGAGCTGCTGCCCGGTTCCGCACCTGGTGGTGCCGCCGAGCCGCCGCCGAAGCTCGTCCTCGATCTCGAGCGCCTCAGCCAGGTGCCGTCCGACAAGGCCGGCCCGCTGCAGAGGTACGCCGCGACGATCCAGAGCCAGCGCGGCGACTACAACGGCAAGGTGCTGTCGATCCGCCAGGACGACCTGCGCACCCTCGCCGTCATCTACGACCAGTCGCCCTCGGTCCTGACCGAGCAGCTCATCGGCTGGGGCGTCCTCGACGCGGACGCACGGCGCGCGGTGCAGCACGAGGAGGGCTGACACCCTCGGGAAGCAGAAACGTTCACGCCCCTGTGCGGTGGCCCCCTGGGACACCGCACAGGGGCGCTTGTGTTCCGCGCCCGCGGCAGTGTGCCGTCCTGGCCCGCCGCACCCGGGCGTACGACGGGCCCGGAACGCGGTGCGTTCCGGGCCGGTGTCGCGGGACGGCGGCTCAGTCCTCGCGCAGATCCTCGCGCAGGCCCGGCTTGAGCTCCTTCAGACGGGCCAGCAGGCCGTTCACGAACGACGGCGAGTCGTCCGTGGAGAACTCCTTGGCCAGCTGCACGGCCTCGTCCAGGGCGACGGCATCGGGGACGTCGTCCTCCCACAGCAGCTCGTAGGCACCGAGCCGCAGGATGTTGCGATCGGCGACCGGCATCCGGTCGAGCGTCCAGCCCACGGCGTGCTTCGAGAGCAGTTCGTCGATGCGCTTCGCCCGTTCGGCGTAACCCTCGACGAGTTTCATGGTGTATTCGCTGACCGGCGGCTGCCGGTCGTCAGTGCGGGCGAGCCTGATCCAGTCCGCCATGGCTGACTTGGGGTCCACGCCCCGCTGCTCCGCCTCGAAGAGGATCTGGAAGGCACGCTTGCGGGCCTTGTTACGAGCGGCCACGGTTAGCCGTTCACCCGGCCGAGGTACTCACCCGTGCGGGTGTCGACCTTGATCTTCTCACCGGTGGTGATGAAGAGCGGGACACCGATCTCGTAGCCGGTCTCCAGCTTGGCGGGCTTGGTGCCACCGGTGGAGCGGTCGCCCTGGACGCCCGGCTCGGTGTACTCGATGACCAGCTCGACGGCGGCCGGGAGCTCGATGTACAGGGGCGCGCCCTCGTACATGGCGACGACGGCCTCGAAGCCCTCCAGGAGGAAGTGGGCGGCGTCGCCGACAACCTCGGGGGTGATGTAGATCTGGTCGTACGTGTCCATGTCCATGAACACGAAGCTCTCGCCGTCCTTGTAGGAGAACTGCATCCCGCGCTTGTCGACGTTGGCCGTCTCGACCTTCACGCCGGCGTTGAAGGTCTTGTCGACGACCTTGCCGGAGAGCACGTTCTTGAGCTTCGTACGGACGAAGGCGGGGCCCTTGCCGGGCTTGACGTGCTGGAACTCGACTACGGACCAGAGCTGGCCGCCGTCGAGCTTGAGCACGATGCCGTTCTTGAGGTCGTTCGTGGTGGCCACGGTTGCGGAATCTCCTGCACTGCTGCTTCGGGGACCAAACAGGTGCCCGCCCGCTACAGGGCGAGCAGCTCCTTGGTCGTGATGGTGAGTAGCTCGGGCCCGCCGTCCGTCGGGGGACGCACGACGAGTGTGTCGTCGATCCGGACACCGCCGCGGCCCGGGAGGTGAACCCCCGGTTCGACGGTGACCGGCACGCAAGCGTCCAGTTTACCCATGGCGGCAGGCGACAACCGAGGGTCCTCGCCGATCTCCAGGCCGACCCCGTGTCCCGTGCTCTCCCCCAGCGCGTCCCCGTAGCCGCCGGACTCCAGGACGTGCCGGGCGGCATGGTCCACGTCGCGGCAGGCGGCCCCCGGTGCCAGCGCCTCCCGGCCGGCCCGCTGGGCGGCGAAGACGAGGTCGTACAGCTCGATCTGCCAGTCGGCGGGGGACGTGCCGATGACGAAGGTCCGGCCGACCTCGCAGCGGTAGCCGCGGTAGCAGGCGCCCAGCCGCACGGTCAGGAAGTCGCCCTCCTCGACCCGCCGGTCGGTGGGCAGATGGCGCGAGGCGCCGGAGTGCGGCCCGGTGCCGACGCAGGTGGGGAAGGCCGGGCCGTCGGCGCCGTGGTCGATGAGGCGGCGCTCCAGCTCCAGCGCGAGATGGCGTTCGGTCCGCCCCACCAGGATGGACTCCAGCAGCTCGCTGAGGGCCTGGTCGGCGATCTCGGCGGCGATGCGCAGGGCGGAGATCTCCTGCTCGTCCTTGACCAGCCGGAGCTGCTCGACGGCCGTCCCCAGGTCGGTCAGGCGGACGCCGGGCGCGGCCTCGCCCATCGCGCGGTGCCGGGCGACCGTGAGGTGGTGCTCCTCCACGGCCACGGTCGCGGCCTTCCGCTCGCCGGCCAGGGCGGCGGCGGCCACCGCCGGGTCCGCGTCGGGGGACGGCAGCACGACGGTGCGCACGTCGTCGGGGAGGCGGCCCTCCGCGAGGTCGCCGGAGGGATGGCGGCCGTGCACCAGCACGTCCTCGGGCCCCGGGGTGATCAGCAGCACCGTGCCCGGCGGGGCGCAGCCGGTCAGGTAGCGGACGTTCGCGGGGCGGGAGACCAGCGCCGCCGCCGCTCCGGACGCCGCGCAACGGTCCCGCAGTCGTTCCCTGCGGGCAGCGTGCACCTCGGACATGTGGTGAGCGTACGTCGGGTCCCGCCGCTCGGCCTGTCGAGGCGGGCCGCCCGGCCGCCTACCAGGCGGGCGGTCCCTGCAGGCTGCGCGCGACGACGCTGTCGAGGGCGGCGGCCGCCGCCGCCACGTCCAGGTGCGAGTTGTCGATGATGGGCAGCCCGGACCCGTACCAGCCGGCCATGCGGCCGTGGATGCGGGCGACCTCCTCGTCGGTCAGCCGCCGGTTGCCGGTGCGCTGCGCGTTGCGGGCCAGCACGACGTCGAGGCCGGGGAGCAGGACGACGGGCAGCAGGCCCGGGCCGACGTGGCGCTTCCAGCCGCCGAGGCCGACGACGGGGCGGTCGGGGAAGACGGCGTCGTCGATGATGCAGGAGATGCCGTTCGCCAGGAAGTTGCGGGCAGCGAAGCCGCAGGTGCGGCGGGCGAGACGGTACTGCGCCTCGGAGTTGTCGTTCCAGCCCGACTGGGGGTCGGCGAAGCCGGAGCGCACCCATTCGCGCACGTCGTCCAGGCTGATGTGGGCGGTGGGGACACCGCGGTGGTCGGCCCAGTGGCGGGCGATCGTGGTCTTCCCGGCTCCCGCGGCGCCGATCAGCAGGACGGCCACGGGGCCGTACCCGGGGCGCGGACGGGGGGCGCCGGGGCTCGTACCGGGATCCGCGCCGGGGTGGGCACCGGCCTGGTGGACCTGCTCGGGCGGCCGTCCCGGGTGCTGGACGGGGGCTCCTGGTGCCATCGGGAAGTGACCGGTCGCCGCCGGTGGCTGCTGCGGCGGCGGTCCCGGCGGGCCGGACACCGGCTGCCCGCCGTGCGGCGGTGGCAGAGGCGCGCCCACGCCATGCTGCATCGCGGCCACTCCGTCCCGTACAAGTGCTTTCAGGTTCGACCGAACGGTACCGTCAACGGCCGCAGTTGTGTGAACGGCCGGGTCACCCGCGAGGTGCCCGGCCGTTCTGCGGCAGTGGTGCCGGTGGCTACTTGGAGATCTCGGCGTAGGCGGCGAGGAGCACCGCGGGGTCGGGCGCCTCCAGGACGGTGGGCTTGGCGAGGGCGTCGAGGACGATGAAGCGGAGCCGGTCGCCGCGGGACTTCTTGTCGACCTTCATGGTCTCCAGCAGCCGCGGCCACTGGTCCCCGCGGTAGGTCAGCGGCAGCCCCACGGACCCCAGCACCGCACGGTGGCGGTCCGCGGTGGCGTCGTCCAACCGCCCGGCGAGGCGGCCGAGTTCGGCGGCGAAGACCATGCCGATGGAGACGGCCGCACCGTGCCGCCAGTCGTACCGCTCGTTCTTCTCGATGGCGTGGCCGAGGGTGTGGCCGTAGTTGAGGATCTCCCGCAGGCCCGACTCCTTGAGGTCCGCGGAGACCACCTCGGCCTTGACCCGGATGGCCCGCTCGATCAGCTCCGCGGTGTGGGCGCCGTCAGGGGTGCGGGCGGCGGCCGGGTCGCCCTCGATCAGGTCGAGGATGACCGGGTCGGCGATGAAGCCCGCCTTGATGATCTCCGCGAGGCCGCTGACGTAGTCGTTGACCGCGAGCGACTCCAGGGCGGCGAGGTCGCACAGCACACCGGCCGGCGGGTGGAAGGCACCGACGAGGTTCTTGCCCTCGGCGGTGTTGATGCCGGTCTTGCCGCCGACGGCCGCGTCCACCATGCCGAGCACCGTGGTGGGGACGGCGATCCAGCGGACGCCGCGCAGCCAGGTGGCGGCGACGAAGCCGGCCAGGTCGGTGGTGGCGCCGCCGCCGACGCCCACGACGACGTCCGTGCGGGTGAACCCGGACTGGCCGAGCGCCTTCCAGCAGTACGCGGCGACCTCGGCGGTCTTGGCCTCCTCCGCGTTGGGCACCTGGATCGCCACGGCCTCGTAGCCCTGCTCCGCCAGGTCGTCGCGGAGCGCCTCGCCGGTGGCGGACAGCGCCTCGGGATGGATGACGGCCACCCGTACGGCCTTGTCGCCGATCAGGCCGGGCAGCTCGCCGAGGAGCTGCCGGCCGACCAGGACCTCGTACGGCTCGGTGCCCTGGCTGCCCCCGACAGGGATGCGGACGGTGGCGTGGGCGGCGTGCTCGGTCATGCGGTCTTCAGCTCCAGTGCGTCCAGGACGGCGTCGGCGACGTCCTCGGGGGTGCGGTCCGCCGTGCTGACCACGGCGCGGGCGACCTCGGTGTACAGCGGTCGCCGGGCGTCCATCAGCTCCCGCCACTGCCGTCGCGGGTTGACGGCGAGCAGCGGGCGGGCGGCGTCGAGACCGACGCGCTTGACGGCCTCGGCGACGTCCATGTCGAGGAAGACCACGGGCAGGCCCGCGAGCAGCCCGCGCGTGTCCGCGTCGAGGACGGCACCGCCGCCGAGCGCGAGCACTCCGGGGTGCTCGGCCAGCGCGGCGCGCACCGCCCGGGCCTCCAGGGCCCGGAAGTGCTCCTCGCCGTCCTCCACGAAGATGTCGGAGATCGGCCGGCCCTCGGCCTCGACGATGTCGGCGTCGGTGTCGCGGCAGCTCACACCGAGCCGTTCGGCCAGCAGTTCGCCCACGGTGGTCTTGCCCACGCCCATCGGCCCGACCAGGACGACGACCGGGGCGCTCACCGGATCGCCAGGTGGTCGAGGTAGCCGCGCACATTGCGGCGGGTCTCGGTGACGCTGTCGCCGCCGAACTTCTCGGCGACCGCGTCGGCGAGCACCAGGGCGACCATCGCCTCGGCCACGATGCCCGCGGCCGGGACGGCACAGACGTCGGAACGCTGGTGGTGGGCCTGGGTGGCCTCGCCGGTGGTCACGTCCACGGTGGCCAGGGCGCGCGGCACGGTGGCGATGGGCTTCATCGCGGCGCGCACCCGCAGCAGTTCGCCGGTGGACAGGCCGCCCTCGGTGCCGCCGGAGCGGCCGGAGGAGCGGCGGATGCCGTCGGGCGTGGCCACGATCTCGTCGTGCGCCTTGGAGCCGGGGACTCGCGCGAGCTCGAAGCCGTCGCCGACCTCGACGCCCTTGATCGCCTGGATGCCCATGAGGGCCGCGGCAAGACGCGCGTCGAGGCGGCGGTCCCAGTGGACGTGGCTGCCGAGACCGACCGGCACGCCGTACGCCAGCACCTCGACGACGCCGCCGAGGGTGTCGCCGTCCTTGTGGGCCTGGTCGATCTCCGCGACCATCCGCTTGCTCGCGTCGGAGTCGAGGCAGCGCACGGGGTCGGCGTCGAGCTTGTCGACGTCGGCCGGCGTGGGCAGGACGCCGTACGGGGCCTTGGCGGAGGCGAGTTCCACGACGTGCGAGACGATCTCGATGCCGGCCGTCTCCTTGAGGTACGAGCGGGCCACGGCGCCGAGCGCCACGCGGGCCGCGGTCTCGCGGGCGGAGGCGCGCTCCAGGATCGGCCGGGCCTCGTCGAAGCCGTACTTCTGCATGCCGGCGAGGTCGGCGTGACCGGGGCGCGGACGGGTCAGCGGGGCGTTGCGGGCGAGTCCGGCGAGGATCTCGGGGTCGACCGGGTCGGCCGACATGACCTGCTCCCACTTGGGCCACTCGGTGTTGCCGACCATGATCGCGACCGGCGAGCCCATGGTCAGCCCGTGGCGCACGCCGCCGAGGAAGGTGACCTGGTCCTGCTCGAACTTCATGCGGGCACCGCGGCCGTAGCCCAGCCGCCGCCGCGCGAGGTGGTCCGCCACCATGGCGGTGGTGATCGGCACGCCGGAGGGCAGCCCCTCCAGCGTCGCGACGAGTGCGGGGCCGTGCGACTCCCCCGCGGTCAGCCAGCGCAACGTGCTCAACGGTGCTCGCTCCTTCTCCATGGGCCGTCCCGCGGCAGGGCGGGCCGGACCGGCCGTGCGTACTGCGATCCTTTCACGTATCCGTGCAAGGGCCGAGCACGGTCCGCCGAGCGGACACCGGGCGCCGTCGGTCCGCGGGGCTCAGGAGCGGTGCAGCGCCGCCTCGCCCGCGGCGCGCATCGCCGCCAGGGGGGCGGGCCGGCGGCCGGTCATCATCTCCACCTGGAGCACCGCCTGGTGCACGAGCAGGTCGAGCCCGCCGACCAGCGCTCCCCCGCGTTCGGACCACGCGGCGGCCAGTGCGGTCGGCCACGGGTCGTAGAGCACGTCGAACAGCGTGCCGGGGGCCTGGGGCACCGCCGCGGCGAGCGCGTCCGTGGTGCCGGCCGGGGTCGTGGCGATCACCAGGGGCGCGCCGAACGCGCGGTGCGCGTCCTCCCATGCGGCCGTGCGCACGGTCACACCCAGCCGCTCGCCCCACTGCCGCATCTCGGCCGCACGGGCCGTGCTGCGCACATAGGCGGTGACCTCGCCGTCGCAGATCTGCGCCAGCGCGGCCAGCGCGGAGGACGCGGTCGCGCCCGCTCCCAGGACCGCGGCCGATGCCACCCGCCCGACCCCGCGTTCCCGCAGGGCCGCGACCATGCCCGGGATGTCGGTGTTGTCGCCGGTGCGGCGGCCGTCCTCGGCGAACACCACGGTGTTCACGGCCTCCACCGACGCCGCGGTGTCACTGACCACGTCGAGCAGGGGGATCACCGCACGCTTGAGCGGCATCGTCAGCGACAGCCCGGCCCAGCGCCGGCCGCCCTGCCCCAGCTCCTCCAGGAATCCGGGCAGGGCCTCCTCACCGACGTCGAACCGGTCGTACGTCCAGTCGTCCAGCCCCAGCTCCGCGTAGGCGGCGCGGTGCAGCACAGGCGACAAGGAGTGGGCGATCGGCGATCCGAGGACCGCCGCCCGCTTGCCGTCGCTCATCAACCGCCGTGCTCCCGCTGGTACTCGTTGAACTCCTTGACGTTCTTGTCGTGCTCGGCCTGGCTGTTGGTGAAGCGCGTGTCACCGGGCTTGACCGTCACGAAGTAGAGCCAGTTGCCCTTCGTCGGGTGCAGCGCCGCCTCGATCGCCTGGTGGCCGGGGTTGCCGATCGGGCCCGGCGGCAGGCCCTTGTGGTTGTACGTGTTGTAGGGCGACGGGTCCTTGGTGTCGGCCGTCGACGTGTTGAGGGTGCTGCGGCCCTTGGCGTAGTTGATCGTCGAGTCGAAGCCCAGGAACATGTCCTGGTCGAGGCGGTTGTAGATGACCCGCGAGACCTTGCCGAACTCGTCGTCCTCCTTCGCCTCGGCCTGTACCAGGCTGGCGATGGTGATGACCTCGTGCGGCGACATGCCGGCCTTCTTCGCCTGCCCCTGCAGGTCGTCCTTCTCGTACTCCGCCGTGGCCTGCTTGACCATCTGCTTCAGCAGTTCCTCGGGCTTCATGTCCTTGGCGATGCTGTAGCGCGAGGGGAAGAGGAAGCCTTCCAGCGGGTCCTTTATGTCGGCCCCGTCGTCCGCCCAGGACGGCATGCCGAGCTTGTCGGCCTGGGCCGTGGCGACCTTCTTCGTGGTGCCCTCGTCCAGTCCCAGCTTGGCGTCGATGGTCGAGTAGATCTGCGCGTCCCGCAGACCCTCGGCGATGATCAGGACCTTTTGGGACGTGGGGTCGAGCATCATCTTGACGGCGCTGGCGGCGGACATCTGCTTCTTGAGGACGTACACGCCGGCCTGGATGAAGTTGCCCTTGGGGTTCTGGTTGCTGGCGGTGGTGAACGCGTCGACGCTCTTGACCACGCCGGCTTTCTTGAGGATGTTGCCGATCTCGATACCGCTGGCGCCCTGCGGGATCTCGACCTGCACCTCTCCGGAGCCCTGGCCCGCGAAGTCGGGGGCCGGGCCGAAGTGCGACTGGTAGTACCCGTAGCCGAAGTACGTCACGCCGGCCAGGCCGCCGCCGAGCACCACGAGCACGACCAGGCAGGCCATGCCGCTGCGGCGCTTCTTGCCGCCCTTGCCCTTGCCGCCCTTGCCCCCGCGACGGTCGCCGCGGCCGCCGGCGCGGTCGTCGTCGTCCTCGTCGTCGTCACCGCCGCCGGAGAAGAAGGCGTGGTCGTCGGCGGCCTCCGCTTCGTCGTCCCACTCGGGACGGGACGGCTCCTGCTGCCGGCGCTGCGGTTGCGGGCGCTGGGGCTGGGGCTGCGGCCGCTGCGGGACCTGCTCCGGCGGCGTCTGCTCGTAGCCCTGCGGGACCTGCTGCTGCTCCTGGTACCGCTGGTCCGGCGGCTGCGGCGGCGGGTAGCCGTTCTGGCCGTAGTAGTCGGGCTGCGGCTGGCCGCCGGCGTAGGGGTCGCCGCCGTAGCCGGCCGGATTGCCCCAGGAGGGGTCGTACTGCTGCTGCTGGGGGTCGTACGGGTACTGCGGCTGCTGGCCGGTGCCGGCGTACGGGTCCCAGCCGCCCTGCTGCTGGTACTGCTGCGGTTGCTGTTGCGGGTGTTGCTGGGGATATTGCTGTTGCTGCTGGGAATGCTGCTGCGGGTACTGCTGTTGTTGCTGCTGGGCCTGAGGGTGCGGCTGCTGCTGGTGGGGATGCTGCTGAGGCTGCTGCTGACCCCACTGATCACCGAAGAGAGGGTCTTCGGGGTGCCATGCTTCGGAGCCTGAGCTCCGGCCATAGTCAGTCATCGATCCCCTACGGTTCGGTTCGCGAGGCGGCAGCAGGCCGGCGCCGGTGGCACGGCCCAGGTCGACCGGCCCTGGGCACCTCGGCTCCGCGATGGAGCCGCTGTGTCGCGCGGAACGTTACCGTACCGCGATCAGATAAAAGGTTCGACGCTCTCTCCGGGAGCTTTCCCGGACACCCGTTCGGTCTCCAGGGCACTCTGCAGGATAACGACAGCAGCGGCCTGATCGACGACCGAACGTCCCTTCTTCGCCGTCACACCCGAAGCGCGCAGCCCCTGGGTGGCGGTCACCGTGGTCATTCGCTCGTCCACCAGCCGCACCGGGACCGGCGAGATGATCTTAGCCACATCCTCGGCGAACCCACGCGCCTTGGCCGCGGCCGGCCCTTCCCGCCCGCTGAGCGAGCGGGGCAGGCCGACCAGGACCTCGATCGGCTCGTACTCCTCGACGATCTGCGCGATGCGCCGGCGCGCGGCCGGGACGTCCCGGCCGGGCACCGTCTCCACCGGTGTGGCGAGGACCCCGTCGGGGTCGCACGAGGCGACCCCGATGCGGGCGTCCCCGACGTCGATCGCGATCCTGCGACCCCTGCGTACGAGCGACATCAGACCGTCTCGGCGACCAGACGCTGCACCGCGGCGACGGCGTCGCCGACGGCGTCGGCGTTCTGACCGCCGCCCTGGGCGACGTCCGGCTTGCCGCCGCCACCGCCGCCGAGGGTCTTGGCGGCGGTGCGGACCAGGTCGCCGGCCTTCAGACCGCGCTCACGGGCGGCCTCGTTGGTGGCGATCACGGTCAGCGGGCGGTCATTGGCCACGGTGAACAGCGCCACGACGGCCGGGCGGCCGCCGGTGATCCGCTGGCGGACGTCGAGGACGAGCTTGCGCAGGTCGTCCGCGCTCGTGCCGTCCGGGACCTGGCCGGTCACCACGGCGACGCCCTTGACGTCCTGGGCGGACTCCGCGAGGCCCGCGGCGGCCTGCAGGACCTTCTCGGCGCGGAAGCGCTCGATCTCCTTCTCGGCGTCCTTGAGCTTGGCGAGCATGCCGGCGATCTTCTCCGGGAGCTCCTCCGAGCGGCCCTTGACCAGCTGCTGGAGCTGGGCGACGACCGTGTGCTCGCGGGCCAGGAAGTTGTACGCGTCCACGCCCACCAGGGCCTCGACGCGGCGCACGCCGGAGCCGATCGAGGACTCGCCGAGCAGCTTCACCAGGCCCAGCTGGGCGGTGTTGTGGACGTGCGTGCCGCCGCACAGCTCCTTGGAGTAGTCGCCGATGGTCACCACGCGCACGCGCTCGCCGTACTTCTCGCCGAACTCGGCGATGGCGCCCGCCTTCTTGGCGTCGTCGATGCTCATGACCTCGGCGGTGACGTCGAGTTCACGGGCGAGCACGGCGTTGATCTTCTGCTCGACGTCCGTGAGCACGCTGCCGGGTACGGCGGCCGGCGAGCCGAAGTCGAAGCGGAAGCGGCCCGGGGAGTTCTCCGAGCCGGCCTGGGCGGCCGTGGGGCCGAGGGCGTCGCGCAGCGCCTGGTGCGTGAGGTGCGTGGCGCTGTGGGCGCGGGCGATGGCGCGGCGGCGGCCCAGGTCGATCCTGGCGAGGACGCCGGAGCCGACCGTCACCTCGCCGACCTGGACACTGCCCTTGTGCACAGTGACGCCCGGCACGGGCTGCTGCACGTCCCGGATCTCGATGACGGCGCCGGAGTCGGTGCGGATGCGGCCGGTGTCGGCGAGCTGGCCGCCACCCTCGGCGTAGAAGGGGGTGCGGTCGAGGATGACCTCGACCTCGTCGCCCTCGTTGGCGGCCGGCGACGGCACGCCGTCCACCAGCAGGCCGACGACGCTGGCCTCGCCCTCGTTGTCGGTGTAGCCGGTGAACACGGTCGTGCCGGCGGAGTCGGCGACGGCGCGGTAGGCCGACAGGTCGGCGTGGCCGCTCTTCTTCACCATGGCGTCGGCCTTGGCGCGGTCCCGCTGCTCCTTCATCAGGCGGCGGAAGCCGTCCTCGTCCACCGACAGGCCCTGCTCGGAGGCCATTTCGAGGGTGAGGTCGATCGGGAAGCCCCAGGTGTCGTGGAGCAGGAAGGCCTTGTCGCCGGGGAGCACGGAGGAGCCGGCGGCCTTGGTCTCGGTGACGGCCGTGTCGAGGATGTTCGTGCCGGCCTTGAGCGTCTTGAGGAAGGCGTTCTCCTCGGCGACGGCGACCGTCTCGATGCGCTTGCGGTCGTCGGCCAGCTCCGGGTACTGCTGCCCCATCGTCGTGATGACGGCGTCGACCAGGTCGAGGACGACCGGGTCGGTGGCGCCCAGCAGGCGCATGTTGCGGATGGCACGGCGCATGATGCGGCGCAGCACATAGCCGCGGCCCTCGTTGCCGGGCGTGACACCGTCGCCGATGAGCATGACGGACGTGCGCATGTGGTCGGCGACCACGCGCAGGGAGACGTCGGACTCGTGGGCGGCACCATAGGCGACGCCGGTGAGCTCGGTGGCCTTGTCGATGACCACGCGCAGGGTGTCGGTCTCGTACATGTTCTGCACGTCCTGCAGGATCATGGCGAGACGCTCGAGACCGAGGCCGGTGTCGATGTTCTTGGCGGGCAGGTCGCCGAGGATCGGGAACTCCTCCTTGCCCGTGCCCTCCCCGCGCTCGTACTGCATGAAGACCAGGTTCCAGATCTCCACGTACCGCTCGTCGTTGACGGCCGGGCCGCCCTCGACGCCGAACTCGGGACCGCGGTCGTAGTTGATCTCGGAGCACGGGCCGCAGGGACCCGGGACGCCCATGGACCAGAAGTTGTCCTTCATGCCCAGGCGCTGGATGCGCTCGGCGGGCACGCCCACCACGTCGCGCCAGATCTGCTCGGCCTCGTCGTCGTCCTTGTAGACGGTGATCCACAGCCGCTCGGGGTCGAGCCCGTAACCGCCGTCCGCCACGGAGCTGGTGAGCAGCTCCCAGGCGAACTTGATGGCGCCTTCCTTGAAGTAGTCCCCGAAGGAGAAGTTGCCGCACATCTGGAAGAACGTGCCGTGCCGCGTGGTCTTGCCGACCTCTTCGATGTCGGGCGTGCGGACGCACTTCTGCACGCTGGTGGCGCGCGGGAAGGGCGGCTTGACCTCACCCAGGAAGTAGGGCTTGAACGGGACCATGCCCGCGGGCACCAGAAGAAGGGTCGGGTCGTCGGCGATGAGCGACGCCGACGGCACGACGGTGTGCCCGCGCTCCTCGAAGAAGCGCAGCCAGCGGCGGCGGATTTCTGCCGACTCCATCAGTGATCGTCCTTCCGGTGGTGGTACGCGATCGCCGGCCGCTGAGCCGGCATGTCGAGATCGGGGGCCGTACGGCCCAGTTGGTCGTTCAGCTGGTCCTCGCGCTCGGCCATGCCGGCGCGGACGTCCTGGGCGAAGGTGCGCAACCGGCCCCCTGCCTCCAGGGCCTTGTCGGCCGCCTTCGCGGCGAGGCTCTCGGGGGTCAGGCCGCGCACGGTGCGCTGGACCTTGGTGGTGGCCCAGACTCCGGCGGCGGCACCGGCGGTGAACCAGAAAGCACGGCGGAACATGGCAGGTCAGCCCCTCGACTTACGGCTGCGGGCGGACGGGAGCGTCCGGCCGAGGACCACGGTGCGCTTCTTGGCGGCGCCCTTGGTCTGCAGGTTGACCGCGCGCCGCACCCCGTAGCCGAAGGCCGCGACCTTCACCAGGGGGCCGCCGAACGTGGAGGCGACGGTCGTGGACAGCGCGGAGGCGTTGGCGGTCACCTCGGCGACGTCGGAGGTGATGGTCTCCACGCGGGCCAGCTGCGCGTGCGCGGAGCGCACCGCCTCGGAGGCCTCGCCGAGCAGCGGTACGGCCCGGTCGGTCACCTCGGCGACCAGCCGGGTGGCCTGCCGGAGCGCCTGGGCGAGCCGCACCAGCGCCACGGCGAGGAACGACACCAGGATCGCCCAGAAGACCGCCACGATGAGGCCGGCCACCTCTCCACCGGACACGCTGCTGCTCCCTCGGATCGCCACGTCAACCAGGTAACGACCTTATCGTGACGGGCCCCGCACTCCGTACCGCATTACCCCCCGCGGCACCGTTCGGACTGTACGTTCCGCTTATTTGACGATACCCTCCGTGACCCATGCATCATGAGAGGACGCCCGGCAACCTGCCGAGCGAGCTGAACCACTTCGTCGGCAGGCGGCATGAACTCGCCGAGGTGGACCGCCTGCTGGGCACGGCCCGGATGGTGACGCTGACGGGGGTCGGCGGGGTGGGCAAGACCCGACTCGCGCTGCGCGCGGCATCGTCGGCGCGCGGCTTCGGCGCCGGGGTCTGGCTGGCGGAACTCGGCGCGGTCCGGGATCCGGGCCTGGTGGACCATGCGGTCGCCGCCGCCCTCGACCTGACCGACCACACGATGCGCGGCCCGCGGGCCGCGCTCGTCGGCTTTCTGGCCGGCCGCGAACTGCTGCTCGTGCTGGACTGCTGCGAGGGGCAGGTGGACGCGGCCGCCGACCTCGCGGAGGCGCTGCTGCGGCAGGCGCCCGGCCTGAAGGTGCTGGCCACCAGCCGGCAGCCGCTCGGGGTGCCGGGCGAGCACGTGCTTCCCGTGGAGCCGCTCGCCGATCCGCGCGAGGCGGTGGAGCTGTTCGCCGAGCGCGCGACCGCCGCGCAGCCGGGGTTCCGGGTGGACGCCGGGAACCGCCCCGAGGTCGAGGAGCTGTGCCGCCGACTGGACGGCATCCCGCTGGCGCTGGAACTGGCGGCGGGCCGGCTGCGGGCGCTGTCGGTGCGGCAGATCACCGGACGGCTCGACGACCGGTTCCGGTTGCTGACCCGGCGCGGCCCCGGCAGCTCCGGCGGCCCCGAACGGCACCGCGCGCTGCGCACCGCGATCGGATGGAGCCACGAGCTGTGCACCCCCCAGGAACGCCTGCTCTGGGCACGGCTGTCGGTCTTCGCGGGCGACTTCGACCTGGAGGCCGCGGAGTACGTGTGCGCCGGTGCGGAGGTGCCGGCCGAGGGCATGGCCGACCTGCTGGCCGACCTGGTGGACAAGTCGGTGGTGCTGCGCCGCGACGCGGCGGGCGCGGTCCGCTACCTGCTGCTGGACACGGTGCGGGAGTACGGGCTCGGGTGGCTGCGCGCGCTGGGCGAGGAGCAGCGGCTGCGGGGCCGGCACCGCGACTGGTACCTGGGCTTCGCCACCTGGGGCGAGCTGGAGTGGTTCGGCTCCCGGCAGGCGGAGGTCTCGTCGAGCACCGAACGCGAACTGGCCAATCTGCGGGCCGCGTTGGAGTTCTCGCTGGAGGTCCCCGAGGAGTTCCGCACGGGTCAGTACCTCGCGGCGAGCCTGTGGTTCTTCTGGGTCGGCTGCGGCCGGCTCGCCGAGGGGCGCTACTGGCTGGAGCGGGCGCTGACGGCCGACGCCTCGCCGACCGGGCAGCGCGCCAAGGCGCTGTGGGTGTGCGGCTACGTCTCGATCCTGCAGGGCGACGGCACGGCGGCGCGAGGGATGCTCGACGAGTGCCGCGCGCAGGCCCTGGAGACCGGGAACGCCGCCGCGGTCGCGTACGCGGTGCACCGGATGGGCTGCGGGGCGCTGCTCAGTGACGACCTGCCGCGGGCGAAGGCGCTGTTCGAGGAGGCGCTGGGCCACTACCGGACGCTGGGCGAGCTCAACAGCAACGTCATCATGGCCGAGGTCGAACTCGCCATGGCGGTGGCCTTCCTGGGAGACCTGGAGGGCGGGATCGAGCTGTGCGAGCACATCAGGGAGACCTGCGAGGACCACGGGGAGCGCTGGGCGCTGGCGTACGCGCTGTACACGCGGGCGGTCATCGCCTGGTGGCAGGAGGACCCGTGCCTGGCCGCGGAGCTCGCGGCGGAGTGCGTCCGGATCAACCACGCCTTCCGCGACCTGGTCGGCATCGTGCTGGGCATCGAGCTGCTGGCGGCGCTGACGGCCTCGTACGACGCCCAGGAGGCGGCGGTCCTCCAGGGGGCCGCGGGCGGCATCTGGGACGCGGTGGGCCTGCCGGTCTTCGGTTCGCGCTATTTCGGCATCCCGCACAGCCACTGCAAGGAGCTCAGCCGGGCGGAGCTGGGGCGGGCGGGCTACGAGCGGGCCTTCGCGGAGGGCGGCGCCCTGGATCTGGACTCCGCCGTGGCCCGCGCCCTCGACGGGTGCCCGCCGGCGCTCGCGGGCAACCGGAGCCGCCCCCGGGGCCCGGACCCGGTGGGGGACGCCGCCAGGTGTCACCGCGGCACCGCCCGGCCGCGCACGGCGCCGCCGGACTGACGGCGGTCCGCGGCGAACGGCGAAGGCCCGCCGCGCACGCCCCGGGGGGCAGTGCGCGGCGGGCCTTCGTACGACGTGCCGCGAGGGTTTCGCGTCAGCGGGCGTAGTACTCGACGACGAGCTGCTCGTCGCAGATCACGGGGACCTCACGACGGTTCGGCAGACGGTCGAGGCGGAACGCCAGGGCCTGCAGGTTGACCTGCAGGTACTTCGGGGTCTCGCCCTCGCCGGCCCAGCCGCCCTCACGGGCGACCTGGAACGGGGTCTTGGCGCGGGAGCGCTCGCGGACCATGACGACGTCGTCCGGGGTCACGCGGAAGGACGGCTTGTCGACCTTGTGGCCGTTGACCTCGATGTGGCCGTGGACGACCATCTGGCGGGCCTGGTAGATGGTGCGGGCCAGGCCGGCGCGCAGGACGAGGGCGTCCAGGCGGCGCTCGAGCTCGACGATCAGGGCCTCGCCGGTCTTGCCGCTGACCTTGCGGGCGCGGTCGTAGGCGCGGGCCATCTGGCGCTCGGAGATGTCGTACTGGGCGCGCAGGCGCTGCTTCTCGAGCAGACGGACCTTGTAGTCACTGTTCTGCTTGCGGCCGCGGCCGTGCTCGCCCGGCGGGTAGGGACGGGCCTCGAAGTACTTGACGGCCTTCGGCGTCAGGGCGATGCCGAGCGCACGCGACTTCTTGACCTTGGGACGCGACTGGTTCACGTTTCCCGGACCTCCATGTAAGTTAGGTTAGCCTTACCTTAGCGAAGGAGATCGTATGTCTCGCCCTGGGAACACCACGCGCATCACAGACGAAGCCAACGCCGCACAGGGCGCCGTCGACGCCTCATCAGGCGCCGACTTGACGGAGGTCCGATCAGCTCATGGTCAGCCGCGTCCCAGCGGGCATGAAATCGTCCGGTTGCCGTCAGCAGCCGAACGCACACGAACTCTCGTACAGGGTACCGCCTCCGCGGTACTGGTCGTTCCAGGCCTCCCCGCGGACCGCCCGGAGTCGATGATCCCCCTGGAACGCATCGTGGGCACCGACGGCGATCTCTTCCTGCTGCTGCCCGCGGATTCCCCGGCCGTACGGGCCGCCGCGCACGCCGAGGCCGACGAGCTGACCGCTGTGCTGGAGATCACCGATGTGGCTCCCGTGGCGGTGCGCGAACGCATCCGCGGGCGGGCCCGGATCGCGGGGTGGCTCACGGCGGCCCGCGAGCTGCCGGCCCCCGCCGGACGCGTCCGGCTGCGCCTGGAGGTCGGCGAGGCCTTTCTGGACGACCTGTGGGGCGCGGGCCGGGTCGAGCCCGACGACTTCGCCGCGGCCGAGGCCGACCCGCTGATCGCCCACGAGGCGGAACTGCTGCAGCACCTGGCCGCGTCCCACGCCGACCAGGTGGCCTGGCTGTGCGCGCTCGCCGCGGACGCGTCCGGCCGCCGGCGGGCGCCCACCGGTGCGGTGCCGCTGGCACTCGACCGGTTCGGGCTGCGGGTGCGCTTCACCGGGGCGGAGGGGAGCTTCGACGCCCGCTTCGAGTTCCCCGAACCGGTCCGCGGCCACCAGGAGCTGCACCGGGCGATGCACGCGCTGTTCGACGCCGCCGAGGAGGCGGCCGCCGGTCGGCGGGACCGCTGACCGGCCGTCGGCGGGCACGCCGCCCACGCCGCTACTCCCCCGCAAGGCGCTCCCGGACCCGGTCCAGGACGTCGGCGTAGCGCGCCTCCGCGCCGTGGCGCGTGGGCTCGTAGTAGCGCGTGCCGTGGATGTCGTCCGGGGCGTACTGCTGGGCCGCGATGCCGCCGGGCAGGTCGTGCGGGTACAGATAGCCCTTCCCGTGGCCGAGTTTGGCCGCGCCCTTGTAGTGGCTGTCGCGCAGATGCGCCGGGATCGGCCCGGTCTTCCCCGCGCGGACGTCCGCGAGCGCCGCGCCTATGGCCGTGGTCGCGGAGTTCGACTTGGGGGCCAGGGCCAGCGCGATGGTGGCGTGGCTGAGGGTCAGGGCCGCCTCGGGGAAGCCGATCATCGCCACCGCCTGAGCGGCGGCGACCGCCGTCTGCAGGGCGGTCGGGTCGGCGAGGCCGATGTCCTCGCTCGCCGAGATCATCAGCCGGCGCGCGATGAACCGCGGGTCCTCCCCCGCCTCGATCATGCGCGCCAGGTAGTGCAGCGCCGCGTCCACGTCGGAGCCGCGGATGGACTTGATCAGGGCGCTGGCCACGTCGTAGTGCTGGTCGCCGTCCCGGTCGTACCGCACCGCGGCACGGTCGACGGACTCCTCCAGCGTGGCCAGCGAGATCTCCCCCTCGCCCTTGGCGAGGGCCGCGCCCGCGCCGGCCTCCAGGGCGGTCAGCGCCCGCCGCGCGTCGCCGCCGGCGATGCGCAGCAGGTGGGCCTCGGCCTCCTCGGACAGCGTGACGGCGTCCTTCAGGCCGCGCTCGTCGTCGAGGGCGCGCCGCACGAGGCCGCGCAGGTCGTCGTCGGTCAGCGACTCCAGGGTGAGCAGCAGCGACCGCGACAGCAGCGGGGAGATGATCGAGAAGTACGGGTTCTCCGTGGTCGCCGCGATCAGCGTGACCCAGCGGTTCTCGACGGCGGGCAGCAGCGAGTCCTGCTGCGCCTTGCTGAAGCGGTGGATCTCGTCGAGGAAGAGGACGGTGTCCCTGCCGTAGCCGCCGGACTCGCGCTTGGCGCTCTCGATGACCGCGCGGACCTCCTTGACGCCCGCGGTGATCGCCGAGAGCTCGACGAAGCGCTTGTTGGTGGCGTGGCTGACCACGTACGCCAGCGTCGTCTTGCCGATGCCGGGCGGCCCCCACAGGATCACCGAGGAGGGACCGGCGGGACCGCCGCCGCCCTCGCCGACCAGCCGGCGCAGCGGCGAGCCGGGGCGCAGCAGGTGCCCCTGCCCCACGACCTCGTCCAGCGTGCGCGGACGCATCCGTACGGCGAGGGGACTGCCTCCCGGCTCCCTCGACTGACGTTCCTCTGCGGCTGCGGTGAACAGGTCGGGCTCCACGGCAGGAAAGCCTATGTCACCGCACCGACAGCCCGGTCAGAGGAGATGCTTGCTCCAGTACGACCACCAGCGGGTCAGGATCAGCAGGACGAGCACGCCGTACCAGAGCACGGGGACGACCCAGTGGAACTCCAGCACGACGTTGCGCAGGGCCGCCGGTGCCGGGATGATCCGGTGCTTCACGTTGTGCACGAGCGTGTACCAGAACAGCGCGATCGTGACGACCCAGGCCAGCGAGCACCACAGGCACAGCGAACCGATGCTGTACAGCGACTGGTACTGCAGCCACGTGACGAAGCCGACGCCGAAGAGCGTGCCGGCCTGCAGGCCCAGCCAGTACCAGCTGCGGTAGCGGGCCCCGGCGAAGATACCCATGCCGATGGCGATGACCACCGGGTAGGCCACCATGCCGATCATCGGGTTGGGGAAGCCGAAGGCGTGCGCCTGCTCGCTCTTCATGATGTTGCCGCAGGAGATGATCGGGTTCAGGCTGCAGCCGGGGACGAAGTTCGGGTCCTCCAGCAGCTTGAACTTGTCGATCGTGATGACCCACGAGGCGAGCAGGCCGAGGGCACCGCAGACCACGAGCAGCCAGGTGTACGCCCTGCCTGCGCCGATGCGGTCCTGGGCGGGCTGCTCCAGGTCCTCGCCGTCGGTGCGGGTCGTGTCTACCGCCGAAGTCACCATGTCGCCGTTCCGTTGGTCGGGGATCTGCCGCACTGCCCAACGCGTGTCATGCGCGGGAAGTGCCGGGTTCCATGGTGCCGTGTCCCCCGTACGAGGGACAACGAGACAAAGTGAACGCCGTGTTGACGAGCGCTACGTGTGTGAACGCCTGCGGAGTGTTACCGAGGTGCCGCGCCGCGAGCGGATCCCACTCCTCCGGGAGCAGTCCGAGGTCGTTGGCGCTGTCCAGGACACGGGCGAACAGCACCCGGGCCTCGTCCTCCCGGCCCAGCGCGGCCAGGGCGTCGGCCAGCCAGAAGGAGCACGCCAGGAAGGCCCCCTCCGTTCCCGGGACGCCGTCGGGGCCCGTGTAGCGGCGGACGAAGCCGTGCAGGTCCAGCTCGTCGCGGACGGCGTCGACGGTGCGGGCCACCCGGGGGTCGCCGGGCGGCAGGAAACCGGTCTTGACGATGAACAGCGTCGCCGCGTCGAGGGCCCGGCCGCCGTAGTGCTGGACGAAGACCCCGCGCCGCGCGTCGTAGCCGTGGGCGCAGACGTCGGCGTGGATGGCGTCGCGCAGTTCCCGCCAGCGCTCCACCGGGGCGGGCAGTCCCGTGGCCTCGGCCATGCGCACGGCCCGGTCGGCGGCGACCCAGGACATCACCTTGGAGTGCACGAAGTGCCGGCGGCCGCCGCGCACCTCCCACAACCCCTCGTCGGGCTCGCGCCAGTGGCCCTCCAGGTGCGTCAGCATCCTGCGCAGGAAGGCCCACACCTGGCGCTCCATGGGGATGCCGGCCCGCAGCGCCAGGTGCAGGGTGTCGACGACCTCGCCGTACACGTCGAGCTGGAACTGCCCGACCGCGGCATTGCCGAGCCGGACCGGGCCGGAGCCCTCGTAGCCGGGGAACCAGTCGGCGTGGGTCTCGGGCAGGTGGCGCTCCCCCGCCACGCCGTACAGGCTGCGCAGGTCGCCGGGGTCGCCGGCGATCGCCCGCAGCAGCCACTGGCGCCAGGCCGCGGCCTCCTCGCGGAAGCCGCCGCGCAGCAGGGCGGACAGGGTCATGCTGGAGTCGCGCAGCCAGCAGAAGCGGTAGTCCCAGTTGCGGACCCCGCCGATGAGCTCGGGCAGCGAGGTGGTCGGGGCGGCGACGATGCCCCCGGTGGGCTGGTAGGCCAGGGCCTTGAGGGTGATCAGCGAGCGCAGTACGGCGTCCGGGTAGTCGCCCGCGTAGCGGAACCCGGCGGCCCAGTCCTGCCACCGGGCGACGGTGGCGCGCAGCGCGGCCTCGGGGTCGGTACGGTGCGAGGCGCTCAGGTGCGAGGGCTGCCAGGTGAGGACGAAGGGCACCCGCTGCCCCGCCTCAACGGTGGCGTCGGAGCGGGTGCAGCCGTCGGAGCCGTAGGTGTGCACGCCGGGGGTCGCCCGCAGCCAGGCCGAGTCGGGGCCCGCGACCGCGACGCGGTGGTGCCCGGTGCGCCGCACCCAGGGGGCGGTGCGGCCGTAGTTGAAGCGCAGGCGCAGTTCGCTGCGCATGTCCACGGTGCCGCTCAGGCCCTCCACGATGCGGATGAGGTGCGGCGCGCGCTCGCGCTGGGGCATGAAGTCGATCACCTTGACGGCGCCGCCGGCCGTGCGCCAGTAGGTCTCCAGCACCAGGGTGCCGGCGCGGTAGGCGCGGCTCTCGCACTGTCCGCCGCCCACCGGGGCCAGCCGCCAGCTCCCGTGGCGCTCGTCGCCCAGGAGCGCGGCGAAGCAGCTCGGCGAGTCGAAGCGGGGCAGGCAGAGCCAGTCCACGGAGCCGTCCCGGCCGACAAGCGCGGCCGTCTGGAGGTCCCCGATGAGGCCGTAGTCCTCGATGAGCCTGCTCATGGTGAACCGATCACTGCGAGAATACGTACATATAAGACACTAGGGACTTTAGGCTGATCCGGGGAGCCGGGACGTCCGACCGGCTCGGGAGAGGTGCACGATGCAACGTCCGGAATGGGTGCCGGCCGGGACCGACGTGGAGACCCCCAACGCCGCCCGGGTCTACGACTACTACCTGGGCGGGTCGCACAATTTCGCGGCCGACCGCGACATGGCCCGCGAGGCCCTGGCGCTCTGGCCCGACCTCCCGGAGATCATGCGCGCCAACCGCGCGTTCCTGCGCCGGTCGGTGAGTTACGTCGCGGCCCAGGGCGTGAGCCGCTTCATCGACATCGGGTCGGGCATCCCGACGTACGGCGCCGTCCACGAGGTGGCGCGCCCGGTGCGCCCCGACACCCGGGTGGTGTACGTCGACGACGATCCGATCGCCGTGGCGCACAGCCGGCTGATGCTCAAGGACGACCCGCGCTGCGCGATGGTGGCGGCCGACATGACCGACCCCGTCGACCTGCTGTCCCGGCCCGAGATCGAGGACCTGCTGCGGCCGGGGGAACCGGTCGCCGTGCTCCTCGTCGCCGTCCTGCACTTCGTGCCGGACTCGGCCGCGCCCGCCAAGATCGTGGCCACGCTGAGGGAGGCCATGCCCCCCGGCAGCTACCTGGTGCTCTCGCACGCCTCCCAGGAGTCGCGCCCCGAGAAGGCCGCCCCCTTGGAGGCGCTCTACGCCCGGACCGCGACCCCGCTGACCATGCGCACCCGGCAGCAGGTGGCGACGTTCTTCGAGGGCTTCGAGATGGTCGAGCCCGGCATCGTGTGGCTCAACGAGTGGCACCCGGACGACCCCGAGTCGGTCGGACCGCACCCGGAGCTGCTGTCGGGCCTGACCGGGGTGGGGATACGGCCGTGACGGAGCCGCTGACCCCCGTGGGCACCCGCGACTTCACCGAGGCCTGGTACCGGCTGCTCCGCTCCGGCCAGGGGCTGGCCCTGCCGCCGCCGACGCTGGCCCGGGTCGCGGGCCGCACGGCGGAGCTGCTGCGCCGCTCGCTGGCCGGGACCGATGCGGACACCCCGCTGGCCGAGGAGGCCGCGGCCCTGCTGGTGGACGCCCACTTCACCGATCCCGAGATCCTCGCGCACGCCGTCGCCCTGCTGCACACGCAGCGGGCCGCCCCGGGCCGCCTGGCGGCCGTCTCCGGTGTTTTCGCCGCCGGATGGGCGGCGGCCCTGCGCGAGCGGACGCTGCGCGAGCAGGAGGCGATCCAGCGCGCCGCCTTCGACGCCCGCGAGGAGGCGGAACGGGCCTGGCGGGCTTCCGAGGCGCGGTTCCGCGCCCTGTTCGAGCACGCCGCCATCGGCATCGGCATGGCCGATGTGAACGGCACGATCCTCCAGGTCAACCGGGCGCTGCGGGAGCTGTTCGGGACCCGGTCGGAGGACCTGCGGGGCCGGCGGGTCACCGACCTGGTGCATCCGGAGGACGCGCCGGGGGTGTGGGAGGCGTACGAGGACCTGGTGCAGGGGCGGCGGGACCGCTTCACCTGCGACAAGCCGTACTACCGGCACGACGGGGAGGTGGTCTGGACGCATCTGACGGTCTCGCTGATCCGCGGTGAGAACGGCGAGCCCCGCTACCAGGTGGCGATGGTCGAGGACATCACCGACCGGTACCGCCTCCAGGAGCGGCTGCG
The DNA here is from genome assembly GCF_044751185.1 of Streptomyces sp. NPDC088733. Lineage (NCBI taxonomy): Bacteria > Bacillati > Actinomycetota > Actinomycetes > Kitasatosporales > Streptomycetaceae > Streptomyces > Streptomyces sp. NPDC088733. Next base: position 55,455 of record NZ_JBIVLH010000025.1, on the reverse strand, counting down.
CCACCAGGCGACGCACGACCCGCTCACCGGGCTGCCGAACCGGGCGGCCTTCTTCGAGCGGCTGGAGGCCCTGTTCGAGGAGCCGCAGCCGGACGCCCGCTTCGGCCTGTGCTACGTCGACCTGGACGGCTTCAAGGTCGTCAACGACAGCCTGGGGCACGAGACCGGCGACCTGCTGCTCGCGGCGGTGGCCGAGCGCCTGGACACCGCGCTCACCCCGCTCGGGCACCTGGTGGCCCGGCTCGGCGGCGACGAGTTCGTGGTGCTGCTGGAGGACTGCCGGGGCGAGGAGGAGGCGGTGGCCGTCGCCAAGCTCGTCCTGACGACCCTCGCCCGGCCCTTCCTGATCGCCGGTCACAAACTGGCCATCGGCGCCAGCGTGGGCGTCCTGGCGCGCACCGTGGCGGCGACCACGCCGGGCGCCGCGGTGCGCGCGGCCGATCTGACGCTGTACCGGTCGAAGGAGTCCGGGCGCGGCCGGTGGACGCTGTTCGACCCGACGCAGAACGCGCGCGCGGTGAGCCGGTACGCGATCTCCGTCCGGCTGCCGGTGGCGCTGGACCGCGGCGAGTTCTTCGTGGACTACCAGCCGCTGTGCGCGCTGTCCGACGGCAGCCTGGCCGCGGTCGAGGCCCTGGTGCGCTGGCGCCATCCGCAGTTCGGGGTGCTGGGCCCGGACGAGTTCGTGGCGACGGCGGAGGAGACCGGGCTGATCATGCCGCTGGGGCGGTGGATCCTGGAGCGGGCGATCGGGCAGGCCGCGGAGTGGGTGCGCCGGTTCGGGGACGCGGCACCGCAGATCAATGTGAATCTGGCGGTGCGTCAGGCACGCAACCCGGGGCTGGTGAACGACATCACGCGCATCCTGGACAACAGCGGCCTCGACCCCCGCCGGCTCCAGCTGGAGATCACCGAGAGCGCGGTCATCGGCCCCGAGGACGAGTCGCTGCGCGCCCTCCAGGCACTCGCCGACGCCGGTGTCTCTCTGGCGGTGGACGACTTCGGCACCGGCTGGTCGAACCTCGCCTATCTGCGGAACCTCCCGGTGTCCGGGCTGAAGATCGCGGGCACCTTCGTGTCGGACACCCACCAGCACGGGTCGGAGGAGCCGGTGGGCTGGCGGATCGTCGGGGGGCTGGTGTCGCTGGCGCACGCGCTGGGCCTGACCGTCACCGCGGAGGGCGTGGAGACCCCGCAGCACGCGCGGTGGCTGCGCTCGCTGGGCTGCGACTGGGGGCAGGGGTGGCACTTCGGCCGGCCCGTTGCGCCGCAGGAGATCGCCCGGAGAATCACCGAAGGTCACTCTGCGTACCCCATGAGCAAAAGCGAGGCAAAGTAAGGGCCGAAATCTTGACTCTGCGTGAGGGCCGCGAGTTAGATGAAGTTCCGGAGGCGATTGATCCGGATCATCCGGTTTCGTGGTGTTACGCGGCCGGTGACGGTTCCCGCCTCACGGTGGACGCTCCGGCGTCCCGGATCGAGAACACCGTCCCGCACCGTCCCACACCGTCATGGACCGCCCTCATGGCAGCTGAACCCGTCACCGGCACCACCGCGCGGACCGCCCGCCTCGCGGCATCCTCCGCCGGCCGGCCCGCGCCTCGTGAACGACGGTTCCCGGCCCTCACCGGGACACCGGACCACCTACTTCCCCGCCCGGGCGGGGAACCAGGCCACTCCTGGGTACCGCCCGCAGCGGGGAAGCGATGAGCGGCGCCGACCGGCGCACCCGCGCGGCCTGCCCCTGCCCCGTCGCCCGCGACTCGCTCTACACCCCTGCCCGCGTCGTCGAACCGGATCCGACCGCCACCGGCGAACACCACTCGCCGGGTGGTACGGGACCGCTCGGTGCCGCCGACACGGACAGACGCGTGTTGGCGTGGGAGCGACTGCATGGACACCCGCTCGGGACGGCCACTTCCCACGGTACGCCCGGCGCTCCCGCCGGACCGTGCCGCGCGCCGGCCGACGCCGCCCGTCGCGAACCCCTCATGTGCGGCTCGCGTGCGCCGACGGCCCGCGGTCCGGCCCCGGGCGCACCGGCCGGACCGCGTGGCGCGCGGGTCAGGCCAGCCGCTCGCGCAGGGCGCCGACGATCCGGTCGACCGGCACGGCGGTCTGCTCCCCGCTCTCCAGGTCCTTCAGCTGCACGACGCCCTCGGCGAGATCGCGCTCACCGGCGACGATCGCGAACCGGGCGCCCGAACGGTTGGCGGACTTCATGGCGTTCTTCAGGCCCTTGCCGCCGAAGGCGAAGTCCGTGGCGACACCGGCCCTGCGCAGCCCGGTGACCGCGCCGAACAGCACCCGGCGCGCCTCCTCGCCCATCGGCACCGCGAACACCTGCGTGGGCGCGGGCAGTTCGAGCTCCACGCCCTCGGCCTTCAGCGCCAGAACGGTGCGGTCCACGCCGAGCGCCCAGCCCACCGACGGCAGCGCGGGGCCGCCGATCATCTCGGACAGGCCGTCGTAGCGGCCGCCGCCGCCGACCGCGGACTGCGAGCCCAGACCGTCGTGGACGAACTCGAAGGTGGTGCGGGTGTAGTAGTCCAGACCGCGCACCAGCTTGGGGTCGTCCTCGTACTCCACGCCCGCCGCCGTCAGCAGTTCGCGCACCTGCTCGTGGTAGGCCTTGCAGGCCTCGCACAGGTGGTCGCGCATCATCGGGGCGCCGACGAGCTGCTTCTGGACGCTCTCGCGCTTGTCGTCCAGCACGCGCAGCGGGTTGATCTCGATGCGCCGGCGGGTGTCCTCGTCGAGGTCGAGGGCGCGCAGGAAGTCCTGGAGCGCGGCCCGGTAGACCGGACGGCACTCCTTGTCGCCCAGTGAGTTGAGCAGCAGGCGGAAGGTGCGCAGTCCGAGCGACCGGTACGCGTCCACGGCCAGGATGATCAGCTCGGCGTCCAGCACCGGGTCCTCGGCGCCGATCGCCTCCGCGCCCACCTGGGAGAAGTGGCGGTAACGCCCGGCCTGCGGACGCTCGTAGCGGTAGTAGGAGCCGGAGTACCAGAGCTTGACCGGCAGGTTGCCGGTCTTGTGCAGATTGGCCTCCAGCGCGGCGCGCAGCACCGAGGCGGTGCCCTCGGGGCGCAGCGCGAGGTGCGTGCCGCCCTTGGTGGTGAGGGTGTACATCTCCTTGGTCACGATGTCGGTGGACTCGCCGACACCGCGCGAGAACAGCTCCACCGTCTCGAAGCCGGGGGTCTCCACATAGCCGTAGCCGGCCCGCCGCAGCGGCGCGGCGATCGCCTCGCGTACCGCCAGGAACACGGCGGAATCGGGCGGCAGAAGGTCGTACGTGCCCTTGGGGGCCTTGAAAGTGCTCACAGGAAGTCTCTCGTCACATTCCTCGTCGCGGAGTCGCCGTCCGTCCGGCGTCCCCGAGGCCGCGGGCCAACTCCGCGAGATACGGATTGGAGGCGCGCTCACGGCCGATGGTCGTCTGGGGACCGTGACCGGACAGCACCACGGTCGAGTCGTCGAGCGGCAGGCACACACGTGCCAGCGACGCCAACAGCTCGTCCGTGTCACCGCCGGGCAGGTCGGTGCGTCCGACGGAGCCGGCGAACAGCAGGTCGCCCGAGAAGAACACCGAGGGGATCTCGGCGGTCTCGGGAAGCCTGAAGGCCACCGACCCCTTGGTATGGCCGGGCGCGTGCGCCACGGTCAGCTCCAGACCGGCCAGCTCCAGGCTGCTGCCGTCGGAGAGCTCCCTGACGTCGTCGGGCTCCCCGATGGTGAGTTCACCGAGCAGTTGGGCACCGATGGAACGTCCGAGGGCCTTCTCCGGGTCGTCCAGCATGTAGCGGTCGCGGGGGTGGATCCAGGCCGGGACGCCGTGCGCCCCGCAGACCGGAACGACCGAGGCCACATGGTCGATGTGGCCGTGGGTGAGGATGACGGCGACGGGCTTGAGACGGTGTTTGGCGAGCGTGTCCTCGACACCCTGGGTCGCTTCGTGACCCGGGTCGATGATCACGCACTCCTCACCGGCGGCGGGGGCCACCACATAGCAATTGGTGCCCCAGGCCCCGGCGGGGAACCCGGCAATGAGCACGTTCGTCCTTCTGTCGGCTGTCGTTCGCGGCAGGTCGTGCCGCCCGAGGGCGACGTCCTGAGCCTACCGGCGTGAACGCGGCCATCGCGAACCAGTAACGTCGCTGGACTGTGGGCGTGGCGGAAGCGAAGATCGGCCACGACGTACCAAGCAGAGACAGACGTACAGGCACACTCGACAGTTCGAGCAGAGGGCATCGGGAGACGGCTCAGTGGTCACCAAGGATCAGCGGCGGCGCCAGCTCGCCCGGGAGAAGTTCGAGCGGCAGCAGGAGCGCCGGGTGGGTGCGCGCAACCGCGCACGGCAGCGCAACACGGTGATCGCCGTCGTCGTGGCGGTCGTCCTGGCGGCCGGGGCCACGGCCTGGGCCGCCGGCGCGTTCACCGGCGACAGCAAGCAGGACGAGGCGGCCGCCAAGGCGTCCCCCAGCGCGGCGGCCAGCAGCGCGCCCAGCAAGGCGCCCGACCCGTGCGCCAAGCCCGCCGAGGGCGCCCCCGGCACCGAGCAGTGGAAGAAGGAGCCCGCGGTCACCGTCGACGCGGCCAAGAAGTACACCTTCGATCTGCAGACCACCTGCGGCGACATCGCTCTGGACCTCGACGCGAAGAACGCGCCGCACACGGTCAACTCCTTCGCCTTCCTGGCCGGCAAGGGCTACTTCGACCACACCAAGTGCCACCGGCTCACCACCTCCGGCATCTACGTGCTCCAGTGCGGCGACCCGACGGGCTCCGGCTCCGGCGGTCCCGGCTACACGATCCCGGACGAGAACCTGAAGGCGACGTCGGTCGCCAAGGGCACGTACCCGGCGGGCACCGTCGCGATGGCCAACACCGGCCAGCCGCACACCGGTGGCAGCCAGTTCTTCCTCGTCTACCAGGACAGCCCGCTCCCGCCGACCTACACGCCGTTCGGCACGATCACGGCCGACGGCATGGCGGTGCTCAAGAAGATCGCCGCAGCCGGGGACTCCACGGGCGCCGGTGACGGCGCCCCGAACGCGACCGTGGTGATCAACAAGGCGACGGTCAGCGCGTCCTGAGCCGCGTCCCCGCACCCGCTCGGTGAATTCGCGGGTGCGGGATGCGGACAGCCGGGCCACCGGTCGCCTATGTTGGCGTTGTGTAGGGTGCCTGCGCCGACGGCCGCACCGCGCGAGCGGGCCCGTCGGGACCGGCCAGGGCACGGCCCGGCCGGATGGAACTGTGGACGATGCCGTGTGCCGTGAAGAGGCCGGGCATCACGTGGAGGAGGCGCTGTGAGCAGCGACCCGTGGGGCCGCGTCGACGAGACGGGGACCGTGTACGTGCGTACGGCCGAGGGCGAGCGTGAAGTCGGCTCGTGGCAGGCGGGCTCCCCCGAGGAGGCGCTGGCCTACTTCGAGCGGAAGTACGAGGGTATCGTCGTCGAGATCGGCCTCCTCGAACGCCGGGTGAAGACCACCGACCTGTCCGCCAAGGACGCGCTGACGGCCATCGAGCACCTGCGCACCGCGGTGACCGAGGCGCATGCCGTCGGCGACCTGGCGGCGCTGGGCGAGCGGCTGGACGCGCTCACCGCGCTGGTCGACTCGCGCCGTGAAGAGCGCAAGGTGGCCAAGGCCAAGGCCTCCGAGGAGGCGAAGACGGCCAAGGAGGCCCTGGTCGTCGAGGCGGAGCAGCTGGCCGAGAGCGAGCAGTGGCGTTCCGCCGGCGAGCGCCTGCGCGCGCTCGTCGACACCTGGAAGGGCCTGCCCCGCCTGGACCGCAAGACCGACGACGAGCTGTGGCACCGCTTCAGCCACGCCCGTTCGGTCTTCTCCAAGCGCCGCAAGGGGCACTTCGCGCAGCTCGACGCGCAGCGCGAGGAGGCCAGGCAGCACAAGGAGAAGCTGGTGGAGGAGGCGCAGGCGCTGTCCGGCTCCACCGACTGGGGTCCGACCGCGGCGCGCTACCGCGAGCTGATGACCGAGTGGAAGGCCGCCGGCCGCGCGCAGCGCGAGGCCGAGGACGACCTGTGGAACCGTTTCCGCGGCGCCCAGGACGTCTTCTTCGCGGCCCGCTCCGAGGTCTTCGCGGAGCGGGACACCGAGCAGCGCGAGAACCTCACGCTCAAGGAGGAGCTGGCCATCGAGGCCGAGAAGCTGCTCCCGGTGACCGACCTCAAGTCGGCCCGCGCTGCGTTCCGAGGCATCAACGAGCGCTGGGAGGCGATCGGTCACGTGCCGCGCGACGCCCGGCCCCGGATCGAGGCCCGCATGCACGCGGTCGAGCGCGCCATCCACGACACCGAGGAGTCGGAGTGGCGGCGCACCAACCCCGAGGCGCGGGCCCGGGCGGCGGGTCTGACCGGCCAGCTCCAGGCCGCTGTCGACAAGCTGCGTGATCAGATCGAGAAGGCGGGCGCCGCGGGGAACACCGCCAAGGCCGAGAAGCTCCAGCGCGAGCTGGACGGCCGGCAGGCGCTGCTCGACCAGGCGCTGAAGTCCCTCGACGAGTTCAGCGGCTGAGAGCCGTCCCGGCCGGACCGGCCGGCAAGCCCGCAGGGCCCGTACGCGGTCGCGTACGGGCCCTGCGGGCTGTTGCGGTCCTCCCCCGGGGCCGCGGGCTTCCGGGGCCCCGGGGAGGCCGTCAGCGCTGCCGTGCCGAGGTGACCCGGTAGACGTCGTAGACGCCCTCCACGCCGCGGACCGCCTTCAGGACGTGGCCGAGGTGCTTGGGGTCGCCCATCTCGAACGTGAAGCGGGAGGTGGCGACCCGGTCGCGGGAGGTCTGGACGGCCGCGGACAGGATGTTGACGTGCTGGTCGGACAGCACGCGCGTGACGTCCGACAGCAGGCGGGCGCGGTCCAGGGCCTCGACCTGGATGGCGACCAGGAAGACCGACGACTGCGTCGGCGCCCACTCGACGTCGATGATCCGCTCGGGCTGCTGCGACAGCGCCTCGACGTTGACGCAGTCCGCACGGTGCACCGAGACGCCGTTGCCACGGGTGACGAAGCCGATGATCGGGTCGCCGGGCACCGGGGTGCAGCAGCGCGACAACTTGACCCATACGTCCCGCTCGCCCTTGACGATCACACCCGGGTCGGCGGCCGACCGCCGCTTGGTGCGGCTCCGCGAGGGCATCGTGATCTCGGCGATGTCCTCGGTCGCGCCCTCCTCGCCGCCCAGCGCCTCGACGAGCTTCTGCACCACCGACTGCGCGGTGATGTGCCCCTCGCCGATCGCCGCGTACAGCGCGGAGATGTCGGGGTAGCGCATCTCGTGGGCCAGGGTGACGAGCGAGTCGCCGGTGAGCACGCGCTGAATCGGCAGGCCCTGCTTGCGCATGGCCCGCGCGATGGCGTCCTTGCCCTGCTCGACGGCCTCCTCGCGGCGTTCCTTGGAGAACCAGGCGCGGATCTTGTTGCGCGCCCGCGGGGACTTGACGAAGCCGAGCCAGTCGCGGGACGGGCCCGCGCCGGCGGCCTTGGAGGTGAAGACCTCCACGGTGTCGCCGTTGTCGAGGGTCGACTCCAGCGGCACCAGGCGGCCGTTGACGCGCGCGCCGATGGTCCGGTGACCGACCTCGGTGTGCACGGCGTACGCGAAGTCGACCGGGGTGGCGCCCGCGGGAAGTGCGATGACGTCGCCCTTGGGCGTGAAGACGAAGACCTCGTTGCGGGACAGGTCGAAGCGCAGCGACTCCAGGAACTCGCCCGGGTCCTCCGTCTCCTTCTGCCAGTCCAGCAACTGCCGCAGCCACGCCATGTCGTTGACCGCGTCGTCCTTCTTCGCGGACTTCGGGCTGTCGGTACGCACCTTGGAGGCGCCGGCGACGGCCTCCTGCTTGTACTTCCAGTGCGCCGCGATGCCGTACTCGGCGCGGCGGTGCATGTCGAAGGTGCGGATCTGGATCTCGACCGGCTTGCCGCTGGGCCCGATGACCGTCGTGTGCAGCGACTGGTACATGTTGAACTTGGGCATCGCGATGTAGTCCTTGAACCGCCCCGGCACCGGGTTCCACCGCGCGTGGATGGTGCCCAGCGCCGCGTAGCAGTCGCGGACGGTGTCGACCAGGACCCGGATGCCCACCAGGTCGTAGATCTCGGCGAAGTCGCGGCCCCGCACGATCATCTTCTGGTACACGCTGTAGTAGTGCTTCGGGCGGCCGGTGACGGTCGCCTTGATGCGGGCCGCGCGCAGGTCCTGCTGCACCTGGTCGGTGACGACCGCCAGGTACTCGTCGCGCTTGGGGGCGCGCTCCGCGACCAGGCGCACGATCTCGTCGTACATCTTGGGGTAGAGGATCGCGAACGCGAGGTCCTCCAGCTCCCACTTGATGGTGTTCATGCCCAGCCGGTGCGCCAGCGGGGCGTAGATCTCCAGCGTCTCGCGGGCCTTCTTCTCCTGCTTTTCCCGCTTGAGGTACCGCATGGTGCGCATGTTGTGCAGGCGGTCGGCGAGTTTGATCACCAGGACGCGCGGGTCCTTGGCCATCGCCACGACCATCTTGCGCACGGTCTCGGCCTGCGCGGCCTCGCCGAACTTGACCTTGTCGAGCTTGGTGACGCCGTCCACCAGCAGGGCGACGGAATCGCCGAAGTCGCGGCGCAGCGCGTCCAGGCCGTACTCGGTGTCCTCCACCGTGTCGTGCAGCAGCCCGGCCATCAGCGTGGCCGGGTCCATGCCGAGCTCGGCGAGGATCGTCGTCACCGCGAGCGGGTGCGTGATGTACGGGTCGCCGCTCTTGCGCTTCTGGCCGCGGTGCCAGCGCTCCGCCACCTGGTAGGCGCGCTCGATCTGGCGCAGCTGCGACGTGTCGCCCTTGGGGTCGTTGCTGCGCACTATGCGCAGCAGGGGCTCCAGCACCGGGTTGTACGGGCTGGACCGCTGCACGCCCAGCCGGGCGAGACGGGCGCGGACGCGGTTCGAGGAGGTCGCGGGCCGGTTCGGCGCCACGCTGCCGGGCGTCCGCACGGGGCGGGCCCCCGGTGTCGCCGGCGGGGCCTTGGGAGCGGTGCTCTCCGCGGGGGCGGCGGGCGCGGCGGAAGGAGCCGCGGAGACGGAGGACGCCTCGCGTCCCTCCGCGGCGGTCTTCGGCTGGGTCGACCTGGCCTCGTCTTGCAAGGGCACTCCTTCTGGGCCCCTCCTGTCCGAGAACGGGCAAGGAGGGAGAGTCCGGTACACCATGGTAGCGATGTGACCGGGGGAACCGCGTCCTGTCCCGTCCCTCCCGTCCCGCAGCACGGCAAAACGGGCCCCCGCGGGGGCGAGGAGGAGGCCCCTCCCGGGCGGCACCCCTCCGGAAACGCCTGTGGTGGCCGGCCGGACGGCCGGGCCCCCCAGGGACGGAGCAAGAGCCGCGCTCAGACGGCGATCAGGACCTCCAGCGGGGCCCCGGCCAGGGACGGGGCGAGGCGCTCGCGGCCGCCCAGGAAGCCGAGCTCCAGCAGGACGGCGACACCGGCGACCTCGGCGCCGGTACGGCGGACGAGGTCGAGGGAGGCCTCGGCCGTCCCGCCGGTGGCGAGGACGTCGTCGATGACAAGGACCCGGTCGCCGGCTCCGAACGCGTCCTGGTGGACCTCGATCTCGGCCGTGCCGTACTCCAGCTCGTACCGCTGCCCGTGCGTGGCCGCCGGGAGCTTGCCCGCCTTGCGGACGGGGACGAAGCCCAGTCCGGCGCGGGCCGCGGCTGGGGCGGCGAGGATGAACCCGCGCGCCTCCAGCCCGACGACCTTGTCGGCGCCGTGCCGGATGCAGACCTCGGCGAGGGCGTCGACCAGGGCGCCGAAGGCGACGGGGTCGGCGAGCAGCGGGGTGATGTCCTTGAACATCACCCCGGCCCTGGGGTAGTCGGGCACGTCCCGGATGCGGCTGAGCAGCAGGCTGCGCAGCTCGCCCCGGGCGGCGTCCGTTGTCGTCATCAGTGGTGTTCCTCGGTGCTTCTGCTTCAGCGGCGCTTGCCGGACGGGCGGTTGCGGCCCCGGTTGCGGGACGGCGACTCGCGCCGGCCGCCGGAGGCCCCGGCGGTGGCGGCGTGCGGGTCGTCGTCGCCGTGGTCACCGTGATCGCCGTGGTCACCGCCGCCGTGGTCGCCGTCGGCCGGGCCGTGCGAGTCCTGCGGGTCGTCCCCGCCCTGCTCGCCACGGCGGGCGTCGGCCGCGCGCTTGGCGAGCACCCGCTTGCGCAGGGCCTTCATCTCCGGGTCGCGCTCCTTGAGGTCCGCGACCAGCGGGGTCGCGATGAAGATCGAGGAGTACGCACCGGCGGTGAGGCCGACGAAGAGCGACAGCGCGATGTCGTTGAGCGTGCCCGCGCCGAGCAGACCGCCACCGACGAACAGCAGGCCGGCGACCGGCAGCAGCGCCACGACCGTGGTGTTGATCGACCGCACCAGGGTCTGGTTGAGGCTGCGGTTGGCGAGCTCGCTGTAGGTGTAGCGGTTCTGCTTGGTGATGTCCTTGGTCGTCTCCTTCAGACCGTCGAAGACGACGACGGTGTCGTAGAGGGAGTAACCGAGGACGGTGAGCAGACCGATCACCGTGCCGGGCGTGACCTCGAAGCCGACGATCGCGTAGACGCCGATGGTGATCGTGAGGTCGTGCAGCAGCGCGATCAGGGCGGCCACGGCCTTGCGCCACTCGAAGGCGATCGCCATGTAGATCGTCACGAGGACCATGAAGATCACCAGGCCTTCGAAGGCCTTCTTGGAGATCTCCTCGCCCCAGCTCGGACCGATGATCTGCGGGTCGATGTCGGCCGGCTTGATGTCCAGGTCCTTGGCGATCTCGCCCTGGTACTGCTTGGCCTCGTCGAGCGTGATGTCGCTGATCTGGATACGGACGCTGCCCGTGCCCAGCTTCTGCACCAGGGCCTGGTGGTCGCCGGAGTCGCCGTCGATCCGGTCCTGGACCTGGGACACCGACATCGAGGTCTTGGGCGTGGTGAAGACCGCGCCGCCGGAGAACTCGATACCGAGCTTCAGGCCGTTGACGGCCAGACCCAGGATCGCGGCGACCGTGATCAGGATCGAGACGCCGTACCAGAGCTTGCGCTTGCCCACGAAGTCGTAGGCGATCTCGCCCCGGTGCAGGCGGTGCCCGAGGTTTCCGAGCCGGGACATCAGGCCTCCTTGACGTCGGTACGGCCCGCGGGGCGGCGGGTGCGGCGCAGCGGGGGTGTGACGCCCAGGGCGCGCGGGTCGAGTCCGGACCAGGGGTGTCCGCCTGCGTAGAACTTCTTGCGCGCGAGGATCGTCATGAGGGGCTTGGTGAACAGGAAGACCACCGCGACGTCGAGCAGCGTCGTCAGGCCGAGGGTGAAGGCGAAGCCCTGCACCTTGCCGACCGAGACGATGAACAGGACGGCGGCGGACAGGAACGACACGAAGTCCGAGACGAGGATCGTGCGCCGGGCGCGCGGCCATCCGCGGGCCACGGCGGGCTGCAGGGAGCGGCCCTCGCGCAGCTCGTCACGGATGCGTTCGAAGAACACGATGAAGGAGTCGGCGGTGATACCGATGGCGACGATGGCACCGCAGACCGCCGGCAGGTTCAGCGCGAAGCCGATGGCCGGGCCGAGCAGCGTCATGATCTCGTAGGTCAGGATCGCCGAGACCACGAGGCTGAGGATCGCGACGAAGCTCAGGCCCCGGTAGTACGCGATCAGGTAGAGCATGACCAGCACGAGGCCGACCGCACCGGCGATGATGCCGCCGTGCAGCTGCTCGCCGCCGACCGCCGCGGAGACCTTGGTGACGTCGGACTTGTCGAAGGTCAGCGGCAGGGAGCCGTAGGACAGGACGTTGGCCAGGTCCTGCGCGCTCTCCTGGGTGAAGCTGCCGTAGATCTCGGCGCTGCCGCTGAGGGTCTGGTTCACCGAGGGGGCGGAGACGACCTCGTTGTCCAGCACGATCGCGAACTGGTTGTTCGGCTGCTGCTGCTGGGACAGGACCGAGGTGATCTTCGAGAAGTCCTTGGAGCCGGCGCCGTCGAACGACAGGGTGACGACCCAGCCGTTGCCGGTCTGGGTGTCGTACTGGGCGGCGGCCTTCTTGACGTTCTTGCCGTCGACCGCGGACGGGCCCAGCGCGTACTTGGCACGGCCGTCCTGGCTGCACGCGACGATCTTGTCGGTCGGCTTGGCCTTCAGGTTGAGGTTGGCGCGGGCTTCCTTGTCGGAGCAGTCCAGCGCCGCGAGCTTCGCCTGGAGGTCGGCCGGGATCGAGGTGTCCAGCGTGCTGCCCGGGGCGGGCGGGGCGGCCGGCTCACTCGCCGGCGCCGTCGGGGCCTGCGAGGCCGGGGCGGACGGCGTGGAGGACGAGCCGGACTTCAGCGCGTCGGTGACGGCGCGGCCCTGCGTCGTGGCGCTCGAGCTCGGGGAGCTCGTCGTCCCGGCCTTGGCCGTCGACGAAGGCGAGGCCGGCGACGACGCCTTGCCCGTGGGGCTGGACGAGGGGGAGGGCGGGGCGGCCGGGGTGCCCGCCACCTCGGCGAGCACGGGGCGGAAGAAGAGCTGGGCGGTGGTGCCCACCTGCTTCTCCGCCTGGTCCGCGTTCGTGCCCTTGGGGATGTTGACGATGATGTTGCGATCGCCCTGCGTCTGGACCTCGGCCTCGGACACACCGAGACCGTTGACACGCCGCTCGATGATGCCGACGGCGGTGTCCATGTTGGTCTTGTTGATCGCGTTGGTCTGATCGCTCTTGGCCGTCAACGTGATGCTCGTGCCGCCGGCGAGGTCGATGCCCAGCCGCGGCGTCGTGTGGCCGGAGAGGAACATCCCTCCCGTGAGCGCCACGATGGCCAGCAGGATCACTGCCAGCGCCCGCCCGGGGTATCCCTGGCTCCCCGAGGGCTTGCGGCCCCTCTTCGGTGCTGCCACCTTCTCGATTCTCCCTGTCCAACCGCCCTGCGGACCTGCGCTCGCAGCAGGGCGGCACGATGTGTTGTACGGACGTGCCGACGCGTGAAACGTACCTGCCCCGGGTGTCGTCCCGGGGCGGTGGCGTTACTTGGAGTCGGTGCCGTCCGTCTTGGGGGCGTCCTGTGCCTTGGCCTCGTCGGTGGACTTGGCGAGGTCGACGCGGTCCTCGTCCTCGGCGGAGTCGTCGCCGTGCTCGGCGTCGGTGGCCTCGAACTGCGGCTCGGGCTCCGGCTCGATGCCGTGGACGATGCGGTCGTACTCGGCCTGGTCCAGCACGGCGGCGATGGCGTTCTTCGCGAAGTGCGCGTGCACGCCGTCGGCCAGCTCGAGCAGCACCGTGTCGTCGTTGACCTCCTTGACGACCGCGTACATACCGCCGATGGTGCGGATGCCCGCACCCGGCGCCATCTGGTCGCGCATGTTCACGGCCTGGCGCTGCTTGTTCTTGGCGGAGCGGGTCATCAGCAGCATGACACCGATGATCAGAACGAAAGGCAGAAGCTGGATGAGGTTCATGGTGTCAGGACGGTCCTTCGCACGGCCGCGGTGGCCTCGTCTACGGGATCTACGGGATCTACTCGATTGACTCGTCGTTCCGAGGGACGACGTCGGCGGAGTCTAAGCGTTCGTTCGCCGCTGGAACAACGCCAAGCATTACACCGTGGTTCCTGCGGCGGCGAGTCTCCCCGCCGTCAAGGGCCGAACAGCCCGTCTTGCCCGGGTCCGGCGCCCTGCGGGGGCACGAGTCCAAGGTGTGCCCACGCGGCGCGCGTGGCCACGCGGCCGCGCGGCGTACGTGCCAACAGCCCCTCGCGCACCAGGAACGGCTCGGCCACCTCCTCCACCGTCTCGCGCTCCTCCCCCACGGCCACCGCCAGTGTCGACAGCCCCACGGGGCCCCCGCCGAAGAGCTTCAGCAGGGCCTGCAGAACGGCCCGGTCCAGGCGGTCCAGGCCGCGGCCGTCGACCTCGTAGACGTCCAGGGCGCTGGCGGCGATCTCGCGGGTGACCCGGCCGTCCGCCTTGACCTGGGCGAAGTCCCGGACACGGCGCAGGAGTCGGTTGGCGATGCGCGGGGTGCCACGGGAGCGGCCGGCGATCTCGGCGGCGCCCTCGGCATCGATGCCGACGTCGAGGAGCCGGGCGGAACGGTGGATGACGCGCTCCAGTTCGGCCGGGGCGTAGAACTCCATGTGGCCGGTGAAGCCGAAGCGGTCGCGCAGCGGCGGGGGCAGCAGTCCGGCCCGGGTGGTGGCGCCGACCAGGGTGAACGGCGGCAGTTCCAGGGGGATCGCGGTGGCGCCGGGGCCCTTGCCGACGATCACGTCGACGCGGAAGTCCTCCATCGCCATGTAGAGCATCTCCTCGGCGGGCCGCGACATCCGGTGGATCTCGTCGAGGAAGAGCACCTCGCCCTCCGCGAGGGAGGACAGGATCGCGGCCAGGTCGCCCGCGTGCTGGATCGCGGGGCCCGAGGTGATGCGGATGGGAGCGCCCATCTCGGCCGCGATGATCATCGACAGCGTGGTCTTGCCGAGCCCGGGGGCGCCGGAGAGCAGCACGTGGTCGGCGGTCCCACCGCGCTGGCGGGCGGCCTTGAGCACCAGGTCCAGCTGCTCGCGGACCCGTTCCTGCCCGACGAACTCCTCCAGCGCCTTGGGCCGCAGCGCCGCCTCGACGGCCTGGTCCTCGCCGTCGGCGTCGGCGCCGACCAGACGGTCGGCGGTGGTCGGTACGGACTCGTCGTCCCAGTTCACTTCGGTGCGCCTTACGGTCAGCGGCCCGCGGTCGGCGGGCGGGGAGGTCAGCGGGTCCGGTTCAGGGTCTGCAGGGCGGCCCGCAGCAGCGCGCCGACGTGCGGCTCGGCACTCGCCTCGGCCTGCGGTGCGACGGCGGCGACGGCCTCCTCGGCCTCCCGGGGCTGGTAGCCGAGGCCGATGAGCGCGGTGTGCAGCTGCTCGCGCCAGGAAGCGGGCCCGGCCGCCACGGCGGGGCGGCCGGCCGGGCTGCCCACGGGGGCGCCGAGGCGGTCCTTGAGTTCGAGCAGCAGGCGCTGCGCGCCCTTCTTGCCGATGCCGGGCACCGCGGTCAGGGCCTTCTCGTCGCCCGTGGCGACCGCGACGCGCAGCGCGTCGGGGCTGTGCACGGCCAGCATCGCCTGGGCCAGCCGGGGGCCGACGCCGCTGGCGGTCTGCAGCAGTTCGAAGACCTGGCGCTCGTCGTCGTCGGCGAAGCCGTAGAGGGTGAGGGAGTCCTCGCGGACGACGAGCGAGGTGGCCAGCCGGGCCGGCTCGCCCAGCCGGAGCGCGGCCAGGGTGCCCGGGGCGCACTGCACGGCCATGCCGATCCCGCCGACCTCGATGACCGCGGTGTCGGGGGCGAGGGCCGCGACGGGCCCGCTGACGAAGGCGATCATGACGTGCGCTCCTGGATTCGTGCTCGGGCGGCCGCGTGCGCCTGCTGGAGGCGGTTGGTCGCGGTGCCGCGCCAGATGTGACAGATGGCCAAGGCCAGCGCGTCGGCGGCGTCCGCGGGCTTCGGCGGGGCGTCCAGCCGCAGCAGCCTGGTGACCATGGCCCCGACCTGGGCCTTGTCGGCCCGGCCGCTGCCGGTGACGGCGGCCTTGACCTCGCTCGGGGTGTGCAGGTGCACCGGCAGGCCGCGGCGCGCGGCGCACAGGATGGCGACCGCGCTCGCCTGCGCCGTGCCCATCACGGTGCGGACATTGTGCTGGCTGAACACCCGCTCCACGGCGACCGCTTGGGGCCGGTGCTCGTCCAGCCAGGCCTCGATGCCGCGTTCGACGAGGACGAGGCGTTCGCCGATGTCCGCGTCGGCGGGGGTGCGGACGACCCCGACTCCGGCCATCCGCAGGGGTGTTCCGGGGGCGCCGTCCACCACGCCGATACCGCACCGGGTCAGTCCCGGGTCCACGCCGAGCACACGCACCGCGCCCCTCCCTCCTTCGGTCAGCCGTTCAGCCGTTCCTGGAGGTTATCGGGTGGCACCGACAACGACGGCGGCCCGGTGGGGGTGTGTCCCCACCGGGCCGCCGCCCGGGCCGTGTGCGCCGCGCGGGCTCAGACGTCGACCTTCTCCATGACCTCGTCGGAGACGTCGAAGTTGGCGAAGACGTTCTGCACGTCGTCGCTGTCCTCGAGCGCGTCGATGAGCTTGAAGATCTTCCGGGCGCCCTCCTCGTCCAGTTCCACCTGCATGGTGGGGACGAAGTTGGCCTCCGCGGAGTCGTAGTCGATGCCCGCCTCCTGGAGCGCGGTGCGGACCGCGACGAAGTCGGTGGCCTCGCTCAGCACCTCGAAGGACTCACCGAGGTCGTTGACCTCCTCGGCGCCCGCCTCCAGGACCGCCGCGAGCACGTCGTCCTCGGTGAGCCCGGCCTTGGGGACGATCACGACGCCCTTGCGGTTGAACAGGTAGGACACCGAGCCCGGGTCTGCCATGGAGCCGCCGTTGCGGGTCATCGCGACGCGGACGTCGGAGGCGGCACGGTTGCGGTTGTCGGTGAGGCACTCGATGAGCACCGCGACACCGTTCGGGCCGTAGCCCTCGTACATGATCGTCTCGTAGTCGGCACCGCCCGCCTCGAGACCGGCACCGCGCTTGACCGCGCTGTCGATGTTCTTGTTGGGCACCGAGCTCTTCTTCGCCTTCTGGATGGCGTCGAAAAGGGTCGGGTTGCCGGAGATGTCGGCACCGCCGGCGCGTGCCGCAACTTCGATGTTCTTGATCAGCTTCGCGAAGAGCTTGCCGCGCTTGGCGTCAACCACGGCCTTCTTGTGCTTCGTCGTAGCCCATTTAGAGTGGCCGGACATCAGCCTGTCTCCTTCACGTCACCGATTGCTTCACGAACACTGCGATCCTACCGGGATCGTGTCACGCGGCGGCGCGCACCATGTCGACGAAGTAGCGGTGCACGCGGTGGTCCCCGGTCAGTTCCGGGTGGAACGCGGTGGCCAGCAGGTTTCCCTGGCGCACGGCGACCGTGGTGCCGTCGTCGAGCCGGGCCAGCGTGGCGACCGCGCTGCCGGTCGATTCGACCCAGGGTGCGCGGATGAAGACGCCCTCGACCGGGCCGCCGTCGATCCCCTCGACCGCGACCGCGGTCTCGAAGGACTCGTTCTGCCGCCCGAAGGCGTTGCGCCGCACGGTCATGTCGATCCCGCCGAAGGTCTCCTGGTCGTCCCTGCCGTCCAGGATCTTGTCGGCGAGCATGATCATTCCGGCGCAGGTTCCGTAGACGGGCAGGCCCTCGCGGATGCGGTCGCGCAGCGGCTGCATGACGTCGAAGAGCACGGCCAGCTTGGACATGGTGGTCGACTCGCCGCCGGGGATCACCAGGCCGTCGATCCCGGCGAGTTCCCCGGGCCGCCGCACCGGGCGGGCGAGGGCGTCGGCCTCGGCGAGCGCGACAAGGTGCTCGCGCACGTCGCCCTGGAGGGCGAGGACGCCGACGGTGGGCGTGCTGCTGGACCGCGGTGGAACGGGGAACGCGGGGAACGCAGAGGAAACGGGTGACACAGGGGGAACCTTCCGGGCGGCTGGGTCGGGCACGGCGGACGGGCAGGCCGTCGCCGGCCCGCCCGTCACACGGCGTTCACCAGCCGCGGTTGGCGTAACGCTCGGTCTCGGGGAGGGTGTCGCAGTTGATGCCGACCATGGCCTCACCCAGGTTGCGGGAGGCGTCCGCGATGATCTTCGGGTCGTCGTAGAACGTGGTGGCCTTCACGATGGCGGCGGCGCGCTTGGCCGGGTCGCCGGACTTGAAGATGCCGGAGCCGACGAAGACGCCCTCCGCGCCGAGCTGCCGCATCAGCGCGGCGTCGGCCGGGGTGGCCACACCGCCGGCGGAGAACAGCACGACCGGCAGCTTGCCGAGCTCGGCGACCTCCTTGACGAGCTCGTACGGGGCGCGCAGCTCCTTGGCGGCGGCGTACAGCTCGTGGTTGTCGTAGCCGCGCAGGCGGGCGATCTCGTTCTTGATCTGGCGCAGGTGGCGGACGGCCTCCACGACGTTGCCGGTGCCGGCCTCGCCCTTGGAGCGGATCATGGCCGCGCCCTCGGCGATACGGCGCAGAGCCTCGCCCAAGTTGGTGGCACCGCAGACGAAGGGGGTGGTGAACTCCCACTTGTCGGAGTGGTTGACCTCGTCGGCCGGGGTCAGCACCTCGGACTCGTCGATGTAGTCGACACCGAGCGCCTGCAGGACCTGGGCCTCGACGAAGTGCCCGATGCGGGACTTGGCCATGACGGGGATCGACACGGCCCCGATGATGCCCTCGATCATGTCCGGGTCGGACATGCGCGCCACGCCGCCGTCCTTGCGGATGTCGGCCGGGACCCGCTCCAGGGCCATGACGGCCACCGCGCCGGCGTCCTCGGCGATCTTCGCCTGCTCGGGGGTGACGACATCCATGATCACGCCGCCCTTGAGCTGCTCGGCCATGCCGCGCTTGACGCGCGCGGTGCCGGTCTCAGGGGACTGGGGGGTGCTGGGAAGCGTGCTGGACACGGTGACCTCACTCGGCGACGGAACTTCTGGGGGGAGCGGCATTTGCCCTGTATCCCATGGTGGACCGCACGAAGTGGACCGGAAAAGGGCCAATCGCGCCTCAGTGGCCTGCTGCGCCGTCCGCGGTGAGGACGACCGGAGGCTCGTCGTCCATTTCGAACGTCACGGGCCGCGGGGCGTGCCCGGCCAGCCGGAACCAGCGCACCTTGCGGTGCGCCCGCAGCGCCCGGGCGGCACGCACGGCGTCGTTGTGGAAGCGCCGGGCCATCGGCACCCGGCGCACGGCCTGGGTCAGCTCACGGGCGGCGTCCTCGCCACCGGGCGCCTGCCGTACGGCGTCGACCGCGTCGGCCTCGGAGAACACCGCGCGCAGCGCCTGGCTCAGCTCGCTCTCGGCCACCTCGCGCTGGTCGTCCTCCGCCTGCCGGGCCGAGTGCGCGGCCTCGTAGAGCACGATGCTGGCCGCCGGGTCGAGCACGCCCGCCGTCGCGAGCTCCTGGGCGACCGAGGCCCTGCGCAGCAGCTGCGCGTCCAGCGCGGCGCGGGCGGCGTCGATGCGCGCGTGCAGCCGGTCCAGCCGGCCCGCGGTCCAGCTCAGATAGAGGCCGATGGCGACGACCGCCACGGCCACCCAGATGATGGTGGTCACGGGCGGCAAGGCTACCGGTGCGCCGGGGGCGGCCCGCCAGGCGGCGGACCCTCACCGGTGCGGGCGCTCAGTCGCGGGCGAAGCCGAACCGGGCGCGCAGCCCGACGCGCTCGTCCGCCGCCACCGCCGCGGCGCCCGCGGTGACCGTCTCGTAGACCGCCAGGATGTCCGAGGCCACCCTGGACCAGTCGAAGCGCCGCACGTGACGCGCACCCAGGTCGCGCAGTTGCGCCCGGCGCTCGGGGTCGCCGAGCAGCCGTACCGCCGCCGCCGCGAGGGCCTGCGGGTCCTCGTTGGGGAAGACCTCGCCGGCCGCTCCCCCGTCGAGCACCTGCCGGAAGGCGTCCAGGTCGCTGGCGAGCACCGGGGCGCCCGCCGACATCGCCTCGACCAGGATGATCCCGAAGCTCTCGCCGCCGGTGTTGGGCGCGATGTACAGGTCGACGCTGCGCAGCAGGCGCGCCTTGTCCTCGTCGCTGACCATGCCGAGGAACTCCACGTGCGAGCGCAAGTCCGCGGGCAGGTCCTCCACGGCCTCCTTCTCGTCGCCGCGCCCCGCCACCAGCAGCCGGGTGTCCGGGCGCTCCGCGAGGATCCGGGGCAGGGCCTTCATGAGCACGGGCAGGCCCTTGCGGGGCTCGTCGATGCGGCCGATGAAGCCGATGGTGCGGCCTTCGCCGGATCCGGTGGCGCCCCCGCCCTGCCACTCGGCCTTGGGCTCGGCGCCGGCGAAGAAGCCGACGTCGACGCCGTTGGGGATGACCACGGCGTCCCCGCCCAGGTGCTCGACCAGCGTGCGCCGGGCGTACTCGCTCACCGCGATGCGCGCGCTGATCTTCTCCAGGGCGGCCTGCAGGATCGGGTACGCGGCGATCATCGCCCGCGAGCGCGGGTTGGAGGTGTGGAAGGTGGCGACGATCGGCCCCTGTGCCGCCCAGCAGGTGAGCAGGCCCAGCGAGGGCGAGGAGGGCTCGTGGACGTGGATGACGTCGAAGGCGCCCTCGTGCAGCCAGCGCCGCACCCGGGCGGCCGACAGGAAGCCGAAGTTGAGCCGGGCCACGGAGCCGTTGTAGGGGACGGGGACGGCCCGGCCGGAGGAGACGACGTACGGCGGCAGCGGGGTCTCGTCGTCCGCGGGCGCCAGGACGGAGACCTGGTGGCCCAGCGCGATCAGGTGCTCGGCCAGGTCGCGGATGTGGAACTGGACGCCTCCGGGGACGTCCCAGGAGTACGGGCTGACGATCCCGATCCTCAAGATTTCTCCGTTCCGGAGCGGTCGGAGGCAGTGCCTGACACCGGAGGGGACGCCGCGACGGAGTCCCCGGGTTGCCCCGGGACGGCGGTTCCGGCCGGCTCCGGACGGGTTTCGAGGTCTTCCAGCCACAGCCGCTGCAGCATGTGCCAGTCCTCGGGGTGCTCGGCGATGCCGGCGGCGAAGACGTCGGCGAGCCGCTGCGTCATGGCGGAGGTCTTCTCCGCGCGCGTGCCGCTCTCCGGGACCTCCAAGGGCGGGTGGACGCGGCCCTGGAGGATCCGGGACCGGTCGTACCAGAGGGTGACGGGCAGCAGGAGCGCGCCGGTCTGCACGGAGAGCAGCGCCGGCCCGGCCGGCATGCGCGCGCTCGCGCCGAAGAAGTCCACCGGGACACCGGAGGCGGACAGGTCGCGGTCGGCGACCAGGCAGACCAGGCCGCCGTCGCGCAGCCGCCGCGCCAGGGTGCCGAAGGCGGTGCCGCCGGTGTGCGGCAGCACCTCCATGCCCAGGCCCTCGCGGTAGGCGACGAAGCGGTCGTACAGGGTCTCCGGCTTGAGGCGCTCGGCGACGGTGGTGAAGGGCACCCCGAGCCGGGTGGTGACCCAGGCGCCGGCCAGGTCCCAGTTGGCCATGTGCGGCAGGGCGAGGACGAGGCCGCGGCCGGAGGCCAGGCCGTCCACCAGGTGGTGCAGGCCCTCGGGGGCGAAGCCCTCGCGGACGCGCTCGGTGCTCCACGCGGGCAGCCGGAAGGACTCCATCCAGTAGCGCAGGTAGGAGCGCATGCCCGCCTTGGACAGCTCGCGCAGGCGGGCCTCGTCGGCGTCCGGCACGACGCGTGCCAGGTTGCCCTCCAGGCGGGTCACGCCCTTGCCGCGCCGGCTCCACGCGAAGTCGGCCACCGCGCGCCCCAGGCGGTCCGCCACCGGCTCGGGGAGCCGCTTGACGGCGCCCCAGCCCAGTCCGTACAGCGCGTCGGTCAGCCGGTCCTTCACGCCGCCCCGCTTCCCTCGCGTGCCGCGGCGTCGGCCTCGAAGGCCTCCCGGCGCACGGTGATCACCCGCTGCACCAGCGTGACCAGGCTGCCGACGGCCACGATCCACAGCGCGATCGGCAGCAGCCACTGGATGCCCGGCACCCCGAACTTGTGCAGTCCGGCGAAGCCGCAGGCCACCAGCGAGATCACCAGGCGCTCGGCGCGCTCCACGAGCCCGTTGACGGCGACGGGGAGGCCGATGCTCTCGCCGCGCGCCTTGGTGTACGACACCACCTGGCCGCTGGCGAGGCAGAAGATCGTCACGGCGCACAGCACGAGGTCGTTGCCGCCCCCGGCGTACCACAGGGCGAGTCCGCCGAAGATGGCCGCGTCGGCGACCCGGTCGAGCGTGGAGTCGAGGAACGCGCCCCACCGGCTGGAGACGCCGGCCTGGCGGGCCATGTTGCCGTCCACCAGGTCGGAGAAGACGAAGAGCGTGATCACGACCGTGCCCCAGAAGAACTCGCCCCTGGGGTAGAAGACCAGCGCTCCCGCGACCACGCCTCCGGTGCCGATCAGCGTGACCGTGTCCGGGCTGACGCCCAGGCGCAGCAGAAACGCGGCGAACGGTGTGAGGACACGCGTGAAGAATGCACGCGCGTACTTGTTCAGCATGGCCTTCCCGGAGGTCGGTGGTGCCCGGCGCGGCTCCGGCGGCCGCCCCGGCTGGCCCATCGTAGCCAGGTGGGATGGTCCGGATGCGCCGGGCTCCCGCCCCACGGCCACACGTACGACGTATGGACGCACCGTGACGCGCGTGGGAAGGTCGAATTACCGCGGGCGCCGCAGAGGCCGCCCTGGTCGGGTGGTCTCCCGTGGCCCGCAGTCCCCATGCCGTGACGGACCGGGAGGCGAGGCACATGGGTGACAGGAGAGACGCAGGTCCAGGAGCCGCCGGAAGGGCATCGACGGCCGACCGGCCCGCCGATGTACGCAACGTGGTGCTGGTCGGCCACAGTGGCTCCGGGAAGACGACACTGGTCGAGGCGCTGGCCCTGGCCACAGGGGCGGTGAACCGCGCCGGGCACGTCGCCGACGGCGGCACGGTCTCCGACCACGACGAGATCGAGCACCGCCAGCAGCGCTCGGTGCAGTTGTCGCTCGTCCCGGTCGAATGGGACGGAATCAAGATCAATCTGCTCGACACCCCCGGCTATGCCGACTTCGTGGGTGAGCTCAGGGCCGGTCTGCGCGCTGCGGACGCGGCCCTGTTCGTCGTCTCGGCCGCCGACGGCGTGGACGGCGCGACCCGCATGGTCTGGGACGAGTGCGCGGCGGTCGGCATGCCGCGCGCGGTGGTCATCACGCACCTGGAGGCGGCACGTGCCTCCTTCGAGGAAATGACCGAGACCTGCCGCGCGGTCTTCGGCGGCGACTCCCCCGAGTCGGTGCTGCCGCTGTACCTGCCGCTGCACGGCGAGGAGAGTCCCGGCAGCGACGGGCACCGGCCCGTGACGGGGCTGATCGGGCTGCTGTCGCAGCGGATCTACGACTACTGCTCGGGCGAGCGCGAGGAAGGCACCCCCGCGCCCGACGACGTCCCGGTGATCGACGAGGCACGCGGCCGGCTCATCGAGGGGATCATCGCCGAGAGCGAGGACGAGACCCTCATGGACCGCTACCTCGGCGGCGAGGAACTGGACATGAAGACCCTGGTCCAGGACCTCGAACGGGCCGTCGCCCGCGGCTCGTTCCACCCCGTGCTCGCCGCCGCCCCCGCGGCGGAGGGCTGCAAGCGGGGCATCGGCACCGTGGAGCTGCTGGAACTGATCACGGGCGGTTTCCCGACCCCTCTGGAGCGCGAGGTCCCGCGGGTCAGCACCCCGCAGGGCACCCCGCACGACCAGCTGACCTGCGACCCGGACGGGCCGCTGGCCGCCGAGGTGGTCAAGACCTACTCCGACCCGTACGTGGGGCGGATCAGTCTGGTGCGGGTCTTCTCCGGCACGCTGCGCCCCGACGAGACGGTCCATGTCTCCGGGCACGGGCTGGAGGACCGGGGCCACGAGGACCACGACGTGGACGAGCGGATCGGCGCGCTGTCCTCGCCCTTCGGCAAGCAGCAGCGGCCGGTACCGCACTGCGTCGCGGGCGACCTGGCGTGCGTGGCGAAGCTGACCCGGGCGGAGACCGGCGACACGCTCTCCGCCAAGGACGACCCGCTGCTGATGGAGCCGTGGCTGATGCCCGACCCGCTGCTGCCGGTGGCCATCCAGGCGCACAGCAAGGCGGACGAGGACAAGCTGTCCATGGGCCTGGCCCGGCTGGTCGCCGAGGACCCGACGATGCGGCTGGAGCAGAACCCGGACACCAACCAGGTGGTGCTGTGGTGCCTGGGCGAGGCCCATGTCGACGTCGCGCTGGAGCGGCTGCGCACCCGCTACGGGGTCCAGGTGGACTCGGTCCCGCACAAGGTGGCGCTCCGCGAGACCTTCGGCGAGAAGGCCACGGCACGCGGACGGCATGTCAAGCAGTCCGGCGGGCACGGCCAGTTCGCGATCTGCGACATCGAGGTCGAGCCGCTGCCGGTCGGTTCGGGCATCGAGTTCGTCGACAAGGTCGTCGGGGGCGCGGTGCCGCGGCAGTTCATCCCGTCGGTGGAGAAGGGGGTGCGGGCGCAGGCCGCACGGGGCGTGGCGCTGGGCTTCCCGGTGGAGGACATCCGGATCACGCTCGTCGACGGCAAGGCGCACTCGGTGGACTCCTCCGACGCCGCCTTCCAGACCGCGGGCGCGCTCGCGTTGCGCGAGGCCGCGGCGCAGTGCCGGATCCACCTGCTGGAACCGGTGAGCGAGGTCCGGGTGATGGTGCCCGACGAGTACGTCGGCCCGGTCATGAGCGACCTGTCCGGCCGCCGGGGCCGGGTGCTGGGCACCGAACCGGTCGGGCAGGGCCGCACCCTGGTGCGGGCCGAAGTGCCGGAGATCGAGATCGGTCGCTACGCGGTCGACCTGCGTTCGCTCTCGCACGGAATGGGTCGCTACGCGCGCACTCATGCCCGGCACGAACCGATGCCTCCGCAGCTGGCCGGCAAGCTGAGAGAGCAGCACGCCCAAGAGGTGGGCGCCAAGTAGCGCTCACGCGGCACCGGTCGCGGGCCCGGCGGAACGATCAAGTTCCGTCGGGCCCATGACGCATGTCACACCCCCCGTATACGCTGTGTGGGCAGCGCGGGAGGAATGCCGCGGCTGCGACCGGGGAACGGTCCGGGGAGTGGGCCGGACGGGCTTTCGCCTGCGCGGACGGGCACGAGGAGGGGGCGCAAGTGAGCAACAGTTACGACTTCCTGAGCCCGGGCGCGCAGATCCCGTTGAGCGGTGCCGACGGGCAGACCGCGGCCACCCAGGCGCTGGCCTCGGCCGCCTACCGGGACAGCCCGCTGGAGGCCCTGTCCGACGCGGACTCCGGCATGACCGTCGTCACCCCGCCCAAACTCTCCCTGCTCCAGGCCAATTTGGGCGAGGCCTTCGCCCGCGCGGTGCAGAACCGGATGCTCGGCGCCGCGCGCAACGAACTGGTGCAGTCCTTCGGCGCCGAGCCGCAGACCGTCGTCGAGCACTGCCTGGCCGCCAATCGCATCCGGCAGGAGCGGGACAACCGGCTCACGGGCATCATGGTCGTCTTCGGGCTGCTCTTCCTGCCGGGCGTGCTGCTCTGGCTGGGGGCGTTCCAGCTGCGCAGCACGGTCAAGAAGGCCGAGGGTTCGCGCGCCGGGCTGCTGGGCTCGGTCGTGCTGCTGGTGGTCGGCCTCTTCGCCGTGCTCTTCGTCGTCAACCCGCCGCTGACCGGCTTCTGGTCGCAGTACCTGCGCGTGATGATGATCGCGCCGGTCCTCGGCTGGTTCTGGGCCAAGCGGATCTGCGAGCGCACCGCCAAGGACCTGCGGGACCGCTGGGCGGGGCTGGTCTCCGGCAGCGGCGTGGGCGCCAAGATCCCCGAGGCGGTGCCCCGCAACCCCAACGAGACCCGGGCCGAAAAGCTCCGCCAGAGCCTGGCGAAGCTCTCCGCCGAGCAGCAGAGCAACGTGGTCTTCTACGCCGGCCCCAAGGGCATACTCGGGATGGGCACCCGCTGGGGCGACTGGCAGATGGCCGAGGAGCTGACCCCGCGGGAAGGCCTCGCCGAGATCCACCCGTTCCGCAGCTGGGACGTCATCAAGGCGGTGCACGGCCGGCTGCGCGAGCTGGAACGCGGCCCGCTGCACACGGGCGGCTTCCCCAAGCCCGTCATACGCCACTGGGTCGTCGCACCGGTCGGTGAGGGAGCCAAGAAGGTCAGCCGGCCCACCGGGGCGGACGTCGAGGGCTACACCGTCCGGGACTTCGAGATACAGCGGATCTGCAACGAGCAGCAGTTCGGCAAGGGCAACCGCCACTACCTGGGGATCCAGTTCGTCCTGTGGGACGGGCAGTTGGTGATAACCCTGCTGGTCACCGTGACCGTCCTGGCCAGCACCTTGCGCGTCGAGGTCACCGGCCACGCCCTCGGTCCCGTGCATTCGCTCTTCACCTCGGCGCCCGACGCCAAGGAGAAGAAGGTCAGCCACCCGGTGAAGTTCTGGGAGACCAGGACGGTCTCCATACCGCTGGTCGAGAGCGACGAGGTGGTGCGGCTCGCCGCCCGCGCGCCGCTGTCCCGCTTCCCCCAGGTGCTGGAGTACCTGGGCGGCAAAATCGTCCTTCCCGAGCCCTTCGGGCTGCGGCACACCTGGGCCTCCGCGCCCTGGACGCACCGCTTCATGGCGGACGACGCCCTGCGCGCGGCGACCCCGGTGCTGCGCGCGGTCCACTCGGCGGCGATCGAGGTCATGCGGGAGAACGGCGTGGACACCGAGAAGTTCACCGCCCGCTCGCTGGTCCTGGGCGGCTCGGTGCAGAACGCCACCCCGTCCGAGGCGGACATCTACTGACGCCGCCCCCGGCGGGGGCGGGCGGTTCGGCGTTCAGCGTTCAGCCAGGCGTCGGTTCAGACAGTGGGCCAGGCGTCCGCGAGCATCTTGCGGGTGTCCGCGAGAAGCTGCGGCAGCACCTTGGTGTGCCCGACCACCGGCATGAAGTTGGTGTCGCCGCCCCAGCGCGGCACCACGTGCTGGTGCAGATGCGCGGCGATCCCCGCACCGGCCACGGCGCCCTGGTTCATGCCGATGTTGAAGCCGTGGGCGCCCGAGGCCGACCGCAGGGCGACCATGGCCCGCTTGGTGAAGTCCGCCAGCTCGGCGGTCTCCGCCAGGTCGAGGTCGGTGTAGTCGGCGACATGGCGGTACGGGACCACCATCAGGTGGCCGCCGTTGTACGGGTAGAGGTTGAGGACCGCGTACACGGCCCCGCCGCGGGCGATGACCAGCCCGTCCTCGTCGCTCATCTCCGGAATCGCGCAGAAGGGGCAGCCGTCCGCGGCCCCGGGGCCGGTCGGCTTGTTCTCGCCCTGGATGTACGCCATGCGGTGCGGCGTCCACAGGCGCTGGAACGCGTCCTGCGTCCCCACTCCGTTCTGCAGTTCCGGCTCACTCGTCATGCCTTGCAGCATATGGCGTCCGCCCCGCTCAGCGTGTCGCCGGGGGCGCTCCCCCGCGCAGCACTGGATGCTGGCCCCATGCCCTTGCAAGACGAGCGGCGGCTGCGGGAGTGGGAGCGCCGCGGGAGCGTGCCGCTCTCCGTCGCGTCCCTGGTGTTCCTCGTCACCTACGCCGTGCGCGTGCTGGCCCACGAGCTGCCACGCGACATGCGCGACCTGCTCCTGCTGCTCACCTTGGTGACCTGGGCCTTCTTCGTCGCCGACTATCTGCTGCGGGTGACGGTGGCCCCCCACCGCTGGTCCTATGTGCGGCGCCGCTGGCTGGACCTGGTGGTCGTGATCATGCCCCTGCTGCGCCCCTTGCGCATCCTGCAGAACTACTCCACGGTGCAGAGCCGCCGGGAGCGGCCCCGGCTCACCCTGGAGGCCCGTGTGATGTCCTACGCCGGGCTCACCACGCTGCTGCTGGGCTTCGCGGCCAGCCTCCAGGTGTACGCGATCGAGCGGCAGGCGCCCGGCGCCTCCATCCGCACCTACGGCGACGCGGTGTGGTGGGCCTGCTCCGCGGTGACCACGACCGGCTACGGCGACGTCGTGCCCGTCACCGCCAAGGGACGGCTGATCGGGGCGGGCGTGATGTTCCTCGGCGTCGTCCTGATCGGGGCGGTCGTCGCCTCCTTCGCGTCCTGGCTGACCCAGAGCTTCCGCCGTCCCGAGGAGCGCCGGAACGGACGAAGGCCCCCGGAGGACGGATAGTCCTCCGGGGGCCCGGTCATACCCTGCGGGCTCGCGGTCGTCAGACCTGGACGCGGTCCTCGACGGCCTTGGCGATCTCGGCGAGGGCCTCGTCGCGCGGGATGCCGTTCTTCTGCGAGCCGTCGCGGTAGCGGAAGGAGACCGTGCCGGCCGCCATGTCCTCGTCGCCGACGATGACCATGAAGGGCACCTTGTTCTTCTGGGCGTTGCGGATCTTCTTCTGCATGCGGTCCGCGGAGCCGTCCACCTCGACCCGCAGGCCCTTCTTCTTCGCCGCGGCGGCGAAGTCCTCCAGGTACGACACGTGGGCGTCGCCGATCGGGATGCCGACCGCCTGCACGGGGGCCAGCCAGGCCGGGAAGGCGCCCGCGTAGTGCTCCAGCAGCACCGCGAAGAAGCGCTCGATGGAACCGAAGAGGGCGCGGTGGATCATGACCGGCCGCTGCTTGGTGCCGTCGGCGGCCGTGTACTGGAGGTCGAAGCGCTCGGGCAGGTTGAAGTCCAGCTGCACGGTCGACATCTGCCAGGTGCGGCCGATGGCGTCCTTGGCCTGAACGGAGATCTTCGGGCCGTAGAAGGCGGCGCCGCCCGGGTCCGGGACGAGCGGGAGGCCCTGCTTCTCGGCCACCTGGCGCAGCACCTCGGTGGCCTCCTCCCAGGTCTCGTCCGAACCGACGTACTTCACCGGGTCCTTGGTGGACAGCTCCAGGTAGAAGTCGGTCAGGCCGTAGTCGCGCAGCAGGTTGAGGACGAAGGTGAGCGTCTTGTCGAGCTCGTCGGCCATCTGCTCGCGAGTGCAGTAGATGTGCGCGTCGTCCTGCGTGAAGCCGCGGGCGCGGGTGAGGCCGTGCACGACGCCCGACTTCTCGTACCGGTACACGGTGCCGAACTCGAAGAGCCGCAGCGGCAGTTCACGGTAGGACCGGCCGCGGGCATCGAAGATCAGGTTGTGCATCGGGCAGTTCATCGGCTTGAGGTAGTAGTCGACGCCCTCGTCCAGCTGCATGGGCGGGTACATGCCGTCGGCGTACCAGTCCAGGTGGCCCGAGGTCTCGAACAGCTTCCCCTTGGTGGCGTGCGGGGTGTAGACGAACTCGTACCCCTCCTCCTCGTGCCGACGCCGCGAGTAGTCCTCCATGACCCGGCGGATGATGCCGCCCCGGGGGTGGAAGACCGCGAGGCCCGAACCGATCTGCTCCGGGACGGAGAACAGGTCGAGCTCGGCGCCGAGCTTGCGGTGGTCGCGCTTCTCGGCCTCGACGAGGAAGTCCAGGTACTCCTTCAGCTCGTCCCTGGACGGCCAGGCGGTGCCGTAGATGCGCTGGAGCTGCTTGTTCTTCTCGCTGCCGCGCCAGTAGGCGGCGGCGGAGCGCATCAGCTTGAACGCCGGGATGATCCGGGTGGTGGGCAGGTGGGGACCGCGGCAGAGGTCCTTCCAGCACAGCTCGCCGGTCTTGGGGTCCAGGTTGTCGTAGATGGTCAGCTCGCCGGCGCCGACCTCGGCGGAGGCGCCCTCGGCCGCGTCGGCGGCGGAGCCCTTGAGGCCGATCAGCTCCAGCTTGTACGGCTCGGCCGCCAGCTCCTCGCGGGCGGCGTCGTCGCTGACGGCACGGCGGGAGAAGCGCTGGCCCCGCTTGACGATCTCCTGCATCTTCTTCTCGATGCGCTTGAGGTCGTCGGGGTGGAAGGGCGTCTCGACGTCGAAGTCGTAGTAGAAGCCGTCCTTGATGGGCGGGCCGATGCCGAGCTTCGCCTCCGGGAAGAGCTCCTGCACGGCCTGCGCCATCACGTGCGCGGTGGAGTGGCGCAGGATGTTCAGGCCGTCCTCGCTGCCGATCCCCACGGGCTCGACCTCGTCGCCGTCGGCGATCTCGTACGCGAGGTCCTTCAGCTGCCCCGCGACGCGCGCGGCGACGACGGTGCGATCGCCCTCGAAGAGCTCCGCGGCCGTCGTGCCCGTGGTCACCACGCGCTCTTCCCGCTCATCGGAATCGCGTTTGATGGTCACACGGACGTCTGACACCGGTCTCTCCTGACGTATGTCCCACTGGGGCCCGGCAGCGGAAGCTGCACCGCTGAATCCTACCGAGCCCCGCGGGTCCGCCGCGAAGTGATCGCTGCCGGGGGCGAGCGTCACCCGCCGAAGGAGTCCTCGAAGGTGTCGACCCCGCCGTGCAGCGCCTTCAGCAGCCGGTCGCGGTCGGCCTCGTCGACGTGGACCGGGGTGAGGGCGGTCGGATGGGTCAGGTGCCGGAAGCCGGTACGGGTCTCCAGCCGGCCCGACAGCCGGACGGGCAGCCCCACCAGATGCGCCTGGGCGGCGATCCGGTAGGCGTCCTCCGCCAGGCGCACCCGGATGTGCCGGACGTCCGCCCCCGCCAGCACCCGCAGCCGCACGGTGCCGCTGCCGGAAGGGCGCGGGCGGCGCAGCCGGGTGACCGTCCCGGTGACGCGCACGTCCACCGAGGGTTCCTCACGCACATAACGCTCGCTGGCGGCCTCCAGGGCCGGGAGGTCGCCAGGGGAGAACTCGACCGGCTCGGGCACGGCCGCGAATCCGGCGGGTGGCCCGGCCCCCGGGGCCCAGGAGAGCGTGACGGCCACGCCCTCGGTCCCGCGTATCAGGCGGATCAGGGAGTCGGCGAGCTCATGGCAGACACCCAGGCCGACGGCGGCGTCGAAGGCCTCCATGCCGCCGGTCGTGCGCTGGTAGTCCACCGCGTCCCGGGCGGCCTGCAGCGCCCGCAGCAGCGTCGCGGTGACGGACCGCCCCTCCGGGACCGGGCAGTAGGCGGTGAGCTGGTGCCCCGCCGGGGCGGGACCGACGAGCACCTGCTCCAGGAAGGCGGTGGCGTGGCCGGTGTGCCGCTGGCCGAAGTAGCCGAAGCGGTCCCGCTCGGCGCGGGCCGCGGCCATCAGCATGATCCGGGCCGCGGAGCGCAGCTGCTCGGCCGCGGTCCACGTCACGGCGGCACCGTCGACCAGCGGTACCGCACGCTGCCAGCGGATCTCGTCGCCCGGCACGGCGAGCGCGGTCAGCACCTCGCGCGCCGAGGGCACACCGCAGCGTGCGAGGGCGTCCAGCGCCTCCCCGAGCAGTTCCTCGTGGTCCGCGTAACGGGCCTCGCCTCGCCGGTCGGGCACCAGGAGGCTCATACGGCCGGAGGCCCCGGCCTCGCCGGGCGGCGTCCAGCGCGTGTAGCGGCCGGGTGCCCCACCGCGCAACTGCCAGCCGTGGCGGGCCAGCAGCGCGGTGAGCACACCGGGGTCGACCCGCTCGGGGTCGGGCGGCACGAGTACGTCGTCGGCCGGCCGGCTCATCAGGGCCTCCCTCCCGCCCCGACCCGGGTCATGATCTCGCACAGGGCGCGGTCGTCGAAGATCCGCGCGGTGGGTATCCGCACGGTGGTCTTGCGCTTGCCGGTCACGGCGTGCCCGGCGAGGTTCGTCCAGTAACAGCAGTGTCGCAGTTCCAGCCGGTCGTGGCTGGCCCGCAGCCATTCCTCCTGGGTGCGCGGGACGAGCATCACCACCAGGATCTTGTGCACCGAGACCGGGGACCGGGCCAGCTTCACCAGGTGCTCGTTCTCGAGCGTGAAGGCGAAGGTGGGCCCGGGCGGGCGCGGTGCCACCTGGTAGGTGCACTTGAGCTGCACCTTGATCGTGACCTCGTCGTCGATGCCGTGGCCACGTGAGCTGTGACTTATGTGCCAGTCGATCCCGTTGTCCGGAAAGGGCTGCGCGAGCGAACATCCCGCGGCCGCGGCGACCGCGTGCAGGTATCCCACCTGCAGGGTTTCCATGCAACTGGTGGTGGCGAGCCCGCCCCGCAGCGGCTCGATCCGCTCCGGCAGCAGCCCGCCCGGTATGGGCTGCTCGAGCGCCATCGCTCTCCGTGCCTCTCCGGGCCGCGGGACTCCTGATGATTCCCCGTACCCTTTCCATCCCCCTCGGCGTCAAGTCGCAAACGAGCCGGGTTCGGTGACATCCGGTCACGGGTAATCAATGAATGAGCGATCCGTCAATTCGTCACCTTTGTACGGGGGGTGCGCCATGCCGCACTGGTACGACGGCCCATTGGCCGCCTTCGACACCGAGACCACCGGCGTGGACGTGGAGCGGGACCGTGTGGTCTCCGCCGCGCTGGTGGTGCAGGACACACCGCACGCGCCGCCGCGCACGACCGGCTGGCTGATCGATCCCGGCGTCCCGGTACCGGACGGCGCCCGCGCGGTGCACGGGCTGGACGACGCCTACTTGCAGGCCAACGGCCGCCGGCCGGGGCCCGTCATGGAGGAGATGGCCCGGGCGCTCGCCGACCAGGCCGCCCACGGCGTGCCCCTGGTCGTGATGAACGCGCCCTTCGATCTCACGCTGCTGGACCGCGAGTTGCGCCGGCACCGCGGCACGGCCCTGGACGGCTACCTGGTGCGGGGGCCGCTGCGGGTGCTCGATCCGCGGGTGCTGGACAAGTACGTCGACCGTTACCGCAAGGGCCGCCGCACGCTCACCGACCTGTGCGCGCACTACGGGGTGGCCCTGACCGACGCGCACGACGCCTCCGCGGACGCGCTCGCCGCGCTGGCCCTCGTCCGCGAACTGGGCCGGCGCTTCGCCGACCGCATAGGCAGCATGCCTGCGGCGGAACTGCACGCCCGTCAGGCCCTGTGGCACGCCGGCCAGGCACGGGGGCTCCAGGCGTGGTTCACCCGCAGCGGCACGGACGAGCGGGTCGACCCGGCCTGGCCGCTGCGCCCCTCGGCCCCGGTCCCGGCACCGGAGGAACCCGCGGCGTAGAACGGCGGAAGGCCGGTCCCTCAGGACCGGCCTTCCGTGGTGCGTGGGCGATACTGGGATCGAACCAGTGACCCCTTCGGTGTGAACGAAGTGCTCTCCCGCTGAGCTAATCGCCCGGGAACGTCCTGAACCATACAGGGCCCGGGGCACTGCGTTCAAACCACTTGGCCGCCGGCCCTCGCGTCGGCGGCCAGCCGGGCCGCCAGACCGCGCCTGCCGCTCCGCATCATCAGCGCGTGGTTGGCCCGGAACAACGGGCGGCACGGCACGGCGAGCCGCCGCATCAGCGGCTTGTTGACGACCACGTCCTCCTCGAACAGCAGCCGCGTCCCGCCGCCCCTCCGGCCCGCGCCGACCGTCCAGCGCACCCAGCCCTCCAGGTCACCGCTCATCGCCGCCTCCAGCACCCGGGCCGCCGGGTCCCGCCGGGTCTGCCGCGCGGTCACCAGCAGGTCGTACGGCAGGACGGAGCGGAAGCGCAGCATGCCCACCGTCTCGCCGGTCTGCCGCACCTCGCGGATCTGCGGCCACCAGGACGGGTACTGGTCGGGCCGCTCCAGCAGGCCGTAGACGGTCTCGGGCGGCGCGGGCAACTCCCACAGGGCGCGGAAGCGGTAGCGGCTCCAGTCCATGGAGCCAGTGTGCGTACTCAGCCCGCATCTGAGTAGCCGCGCGCATGGCGGGGCACCGCGCCCCGCCGCCACACTCCGGGACATGGACCCGACGCGCCCGCACACCGACCGCTGCCCCGGCTGCGGCTGGTACCTGCCCGCACCCGTACCGCCGATGGCGCCGGCACCCGCCTGCCCCCGGTGCGGGACGACGCTGGTGGGACCGGCCGCCGACGAACTGCGCGCCACCGACCGCGCGATCCTGCGCCTGGACGCCGAACGCGGCCGGCTGCTCATGCGGCGCGCACAGCTGCTCGCGCACCTGCGGCCCGCCGTCCCCGCGACCCCGACTCCCGCATGGGGCAGGCCCGTTGCCGCACCCGACGCCGCACCGCGCACGGTGCAGCACCTGTTGCTCGCCCTCGGCGGGCTGCTGCTCGCGGTCGCCGCGATCGCGTTCACCGTCCTCAGCTGGGGCCACCTCGGCATCGCCGGCCGCTCCGCGGTCCTGGGCGCCCTCACCGTCGCCGCCGCGGCCGTCCCCGCCCTGCTGCTGCGCCGCTCGCTGACGGCGACGGCGGAGGTCGCGGCATGCCTCGCCCTCGTCCTGCTGCTCCTCGACGCCTACGCCCTGCGGCGGGTGGCCTTCCCCGGACCGGACGGCCTGCGCTACGCCGCCGTCGCCCTGGCCGTCGTGAGCGCCGCCTGGGCCGGCTACGCCCGGCTGCTGCCGCGCCTGGCACTGCCCCTGCCCCTCGCGCTCGTCCTGGCCCAACTCCCCCTGTGCCTCTGGGCGTGGGCGAGCGGGTCGGCGTACGCGACGGCGACCGCGCTGCTCGCCACGGCCGCGCTCGACACGGTGGCCGCGCCGAGCCTGCGGCGGCCCGGGCCGCACCTGACCGCCGCCGTGTCCGGCACCGCCCTCGGTCTGTGCGGACTGCTGCTCGCCGGCGCCCTCTCCGCCACCGCGACCGGCACCGGCGCGGCCCTGCGGGCGAGCGGCCTGCTGCTCGGCGCCGCTGCCGTCGCGGGGACGGCGGCACTGCGGCGCACACCGGCCGCGCCCGTCGCGGGCATCCTCGCCGGCGTCGCCGCGGTGTCCGCGGTCGCGGCGGCCGGCGGGACCGTCCGCGTCCTGGTGCCGGACGACTGGGCCGCCGTGGGCTACCTGCTGTGCGCCACGGCGGCACTGGCCGCGGCCGCGGTCCTCCCCCTGCGGCGCGCGGTGACCGCCGGCCTGGCCTCCGGCGCGGCCGCCGCCGGCGCCGTGACCGTCCTGTGGGCCCTGCCGCCGCTCACCGTCGCCCTCCTCACCCCCGGCGACTTCCACGGGCCGGCCGCGGCGCCCGTCGTCGCCGGGCTCACCGCCGCGACACTCGCGGCGGCCGCCCGCCGCCCGGGCTCCCGCCCCGCGGCCTCCGCCGCGGTCGTGGCGGCCGCGGCCGCTCTGTGCGCCGTCGACCTGCCGCTGATGCGCGTGGCCGCCGTCGCCTCGCTCCTGGCGCTGTCGGCCGTCGCCCTCGCGCCCGTCGCGCTCACCACGGCGGGCGTCCTGGCGGTCACCACGATCGGATGGGTGCACGAGGACGGCCCGCTGACGCTCACCGTGCTGGCGCTGCTGCTCGTGGCGTACGGCGCCCTCTTCGCCGCCGCGCCCCGCACGCGGGCGGTCAGCGCCGCCTGCGCGACAGCCTGCGCGGCGGGCCTGGCATGGGACGGTCCCCTCGTCGCGGGGTGGCAGCCGCACGAGGCCGCCTTCGCCGTCCTGGGCGTCGCCGCGGCCGCCCAGGCACTCGCCCTGGCCCGGACCGCCCGCGCCTTCGAGTACCCGGGGTACGCGGCCGCCGCCCTCGCGCTCAGCCTCGCGGCCGGCGAGCCCGCACCGCTGGCCCTCGCCCTGGCCTGCGCCGGGGCCGTCATGGCCGCGGTCGCCGGACTCCGGGCCGAACGGCGCCGCCTCCACCATGTCGCGACCGCGCTGTTCGTCGCGGCGCTCTGGGTCCGCCTCGCGGCGTCCGGCGTCACGACGCCCGAGGCGTACACCGCCCCGGTCGGCGCGGTCGCCCTCACCCTCGGCCTGCTCGCGCGGCGCCGCGACCCCGCGGTCTCCTCCTGGCTCGCCTACGGCCCCGGGCTCGCCGTCACGCTGCTGCCCTCGCTCGTCACCGCCTGGGGCGACCCGGGATGGCACCGGCCCCTCCTGCTCGGCGCCGCCGCCCTCGCCGTCACGCTGCTCGGCGCGGCCCGGCGGCTGGCCGCCCCGCTCCTCCTCGGCGGTGCCGTCCTCGCCCTCGACGCGATCCGCGAGCTGGCGCCCTTCGTCGTGCAGGCGCTGGACGCGGTGCCCCGGTGGGTGCCGTTGGGGGTGGCGGGGTTGCTGCTGGTCGCGCTGGGCGCGACGTACGAGCGGCGGTTGCGGGAGGTTCGCCGCCTGCGGCGGCGGCTCCTGCGGCTCCATTGAGCCGGGCTTTTTCCCCGCCCGCCCTCCCGTGTGCCCTGTGAAGTCACGCGCCCCGACGCGCGTTGTCCGGGGGCCGGGTTCGGGGCCTCCGGGGCTGCCATTCTGGACAGCACATTTAGGTGCCTCAGGTACCCGGCTTGATCACCCCGGGTCATGCACCCAAATATGCTCCACAGTCCAGAACGCCACCCCTCCGACCCCGCCCCCTCCGTGAGCTCTCGCGCCTGATCCCCGGTGGGTGGGCGAAGAGGCGGTCCGGGGTAGCCGCAAGTGCTCTCTGAACCCCCACCGGCCGTAAGTCGCCCCAACGGCCCCGGGAGGGGGTGCGCCGGGGTCCGCCCGCAGGCGACGAGCGGAGACCGCGGCACACGATGTACGGGGGTAAACCGCGAGCGCCGAGGACGGACTCCGGAGCGGCGCCGACCCCACAACACACGCAGCGCAGGGCCCGCACTTACCGTGCCGGGCAGGGGGCACCCCCGGCCGAAGGTTGGGGGAGGGCGGGAGGGCGGGGGAAAGGGCGAAGGCCTGGAGGCTGCGCCTCCAGGCCTTCGGGACGGTGGGCGATACTGGGATCGAACCAGTGACCCCTTCGGTGTGAACGAAGTGCTCTCCCGCTGAGCTAATCGCCCGTCGCGGGGACAACATTACCGCATGTCAGCCGTGGCCCGGACCGGGCTGCCGGCGTCAGTCCATGCCCGCGCGCCACGGCATGACGAAGCCGAAGCGCCACAGGTAGTAGCCGAGCAGGGCGCCGACGATCGCGAGGCCTACGGTGGTGAGGACGATGTTGCGACGCCGGACCTTCGGGTCGAGCGCCTTCTGGGCGGCCTCGGTGACCTTCCGCTTGGTCCAGCGCAGCACGAGCTGGGCCCAGACGAACTCGGTCGCCCATACGGCCATACCGGCGAAGATGATCACCCAGCCGGGACCGGGCAGCGGGAGCAGGACGATGCCGCCGCCGACAATGGCGAGGCCGATGACGAAGACCCCGACCTGCCAGCTCACGTGGAGCGCCCGGGACCGCCGGATGAAGAGCGGTGCCCGGGAGCCCAGCGGGCGTTCGGAACCGCCCGGTCCCGGCACGTCGCCCTCGGTGCCGCCGTTGCCGACGTCACCGTCGGCGGGATCCGTGGCCACGGCCGTCCTTCGCTCGTCACTCTCCGCAGTCATGTTCTCCAACGTACCCGACCTCGCTCCCTCACCGGAATGGCTCGCCGGGGAGGAAAAGAACTCGGCCGGACGAGGTACCGGAACCCTCACAAACCCGTCAGAGGGGTTTACAACGTCCCCGCAGGTGGCATGTCGATTTCGCCGACGTGCGAATCCCCGAGCGCACACTGAGCGAAAGGCCCTGGCGCTTATGAACACCACGGTCAGCTGCGAGCTGCACCTGCGCCTCGTTGTGTCGAGCGAATCGTCACTGCCCGTGCCCGCGGGCTTGCGGTACGACACGGCCGATCCCTACGCCGTGCACGCCACTTTCCACACCGGTGCCGAGGAGACGGTCGAATGGGTCTTCGCCCGCGACCTGCTCGCCGAAGGGCTGCACCGGCCCACCGGTACCGGCGACGTCCGGGTCTGGCCGTCCCGCAGTCACGGTCAGGGCGTCGTCTGCATCGCCCTCAGCTCTCCCGAGGGGGAGGCGCTGCTGGAGGCCCCGGCACGCGCCCTGGAGTCGTTCCTCAAGCGGACCGACGCCGCGGTGCCGCCCGGTACCGAGCATCGACACTTCGATCTGGACACCGAGCTCTCGCACATCCTCGCCGAGAGCTGAGTCCGCCGACCGTCCGCTGCCGTACGCATCTCGGGGGTACGGCGCGGACCCGACCCGCCGAAGCCGCCGCCGCGGAGCCGTGCCGCTCCACGACGGCGGCTCTCGCGCTACAGTCACCGGAACGCCCGCCCCACAAGGCCAGGGAGAGAGCGATTCCGTGCTGATCAACCATGACACCAGGTGCGCGCTCGACTGCGTGGTGGACCTGATCAACACCACGCCGGAGAGCGACGGCCGGGAGGGTCTCCCCGATCTCACGGCGCTGCAGGCCTTCGTGGAGCGCAACGAGATCAGCGAAGTGAACACGCTCGACGAGCAGGACCTGCTGGCCGTCCGCAGGATACGCGGCCTCTTCGCGCAGACGTTCACCGCCCCGAGCACGCCGGCGGCGGCCGCGGTGGTCAACGCGCTGGTCGCCGAGGCGGGCACCACTCCCCGTCTGACGGACCACGACGGCTACGACTGGCACGTGCACTACTTCGCGCCCGGGGCGTCGCTGGCGCACCATCTCGCCGCGGACTGCGGCATGGCCCTGGCGTTCATCCTCGTGGCCGGCGAGCGCGAGCGGCTGCGCCACTGCGACGCACCCGACTGCCGCCGCGCCTTCGTGGACCTGTCCCGCAACCGCTCCCGCCGCTACTGCGACAGCCGCACCTGCGGCAACCGGCTGCATGTGGCGGCCTACCGGGCGCGGCGCCGCGAGGCGGTGGCGGTCCCGGCTCAGAACGGCCAGAGGTCGTAGAGCCCGCCGAGGCCGAGCAGGCCGCCGATGACGGTCAGGAACAGCATCAGCGGCGGCTGGGAGAGCGCGAAGAGGCAACCGCGCGGCTCGTCGTTTTCGAGTTCCATGGCCTTACAAGGTCGTGGGACGTTCGGCAGGGGCACGAACTCGCACAACCGTACGCCCCGGGGCACGCCAACTAACGCCCTGGGGGCGGTAGTTGGGGTTTGCACCACCGCGATGATGGCGCAGTGCCGACGGCCCCCGCGACCAACACGCCGCTCAGATGCCCCGGCGCTTGAGGATCTCCTCGATCTCACCGAATTCGGCCAGGTCGGGATCGGTTCTGATCTTCTCCTTGGCCTTCTTGGACTCCGGCCGTACTTCCGGCCGCCGACCCGCGCCGAGCGCCGGAGCACTCGCGCCGGGCACGGCCGCGGGCGTCCCTCGCCGCTCGGGCGCGACTCCGCGCCGTCCGGCGATCCGGCCCACCGCGTAGAGCACGACGGCCAGCGCGAGGACGCCGAACCCCGCCCACACCGAGGGCTTGAAGACCAGGCCGGCCGTCCAGTCACCGACGGCGGCGACCACCTTGCCGCCCAGGGTGGCCAGGCCCGTCATCCAGAACCCGACGGGCAGCAGCGCCACCGCGGCGATGCGCACCGCCCGGGAGAACCTGCGGCGGTACGCGGTGAGCACCGCGATGGCGAGGCCCGCCGCGGACAGCGCCACACACACGGTCGAGGTCAGCATGCGCAGCTCCTCCGAAGGGGACTTATGCCTCCATCGTGCACCTGTACGGCCCTGCCGGGCCATGGTCCGCGGGCAACGTCAGGGTGATCTCCGGGACGCCTCCTCCCCCGGTGGGAGACTGGCCCCATGAACCAAGCGACCCCCGGCACCGCTTTCCTGGAGTTCTGGTGCGAACTCCAGTGCCCCGACTGCGCCGCCGCCCTGACCGACCTCCGCACGCTGCGGGAGACCTACGGCGACGCCCTGGAGATCCAGCTCCGCCACTTCCCGCTGGAGAAGCACAAGCACTCCTACGCCGCCGCCCAGGCCGCCGAGGAGGCGTTCGCGCAGGGCCGCGGATGGGAGTACGCCGAGGCCGTCCTCGCGCGCACGGAGGAGCTCGGCAGCCGGGGGGAGCCGCTGCTCGTGGACATCGCGGCGGAGCTGGGGCTGGACGCGGAGGAGTTCGACACCGCGCTCGTCGACGGCCGCCACCTGCTGATCGTCGACGCGGACCACGCGGAGGGCAAGGCGATCGGCGTGACCGGGACCCCCACCTACGTCATCGGCGGGGAGCGGTTCGACGGCGGGAAGAGCCAGGAGGGGCTGCGCGAGCGCGTCGAGGCGGTGGCCGACCGGCTGCTCGGGCGGTAGGGGCGCGGCCGCCGCTGTCAGAGCAGCGGTTTGGCGAAGTGGACCTGCGTGGTGCGGTAGCCCAGCGACTCGTACAGCCGCAGCGCGGGATCGTTGCCGGCGAAGACGTTGAGGCCGAGCCAGTGCAGCCCGTCGGCGACGCAGGCGCCCTCGGCGGCGAGCATCAGGGTGCGCCCGTGGCCGCGGCCGCGGTGGGCCTCGGCCACATGGACGTCGTAGACGTAGCCGGCCGGCTCGCCGTCGTCCGTGGCCCGGCGGCCCACCCACAGGTCGCCGACGTCCTCGCCGCCGACGCGGAGGACCCGCAGCACGATGCCGGGGGTCGCCAGGCCCTCCGGCAGCGCGGAGCGGTGGTCGGCCTCGGCCTTGGCGCGGGCCTGCGCCTCGGGGACGCCGCGCAGGGTCCAGCTGCGCACATAGTCGTCCTGCATCCGGGCCAGCCACGCCGGGAAGTCCGCCTCGGTCATCGCCCGCGGCTCGCTGCCCTCCGGCAGCGCGGGCGGCGCGTCGGGGAGCGCCTTGAGCATGTTCCGGTTCCGCTCCGAGTACCCGAGGGTCCTGGCCAGCCGGAATGCGGCGGTCTCACCGGACCGGACGGTGACCTCGATCCGGCGGCAGCCCCAGTCCCGCAGCACCTCCTCGGCGGCGAGGGCGGCGACCGTACCGCGGCCCCGGCGCTGCTGGCCGTGCTCGATCCGCAGGGCCACGATGCGACCGGTCTCCGGGCCAAACCGGGCGTCCGTGCACAGCGTCGTCTCCCCCACGGGGCGGCCGTTGACGCAGATGTGGTAGCGGCGGGCGCGGACGCCGCCGCGCCACGTCTGTTCGGGCTCCGCGGGTCGCAGCGTGGTCGTCATGGTCAGGAGTTCTACTCGGTCGGCGCCCGCACGTCACGGGTTGACGTTCTCGGCCGCGCGCTCGGCGAAGACGCGCATCGCCTTGGCGGTCACCGGGCCCGGAGTTCCGGGCAGTTCACGGGCGTCGGTGCGGTGGACGGCCTGCACGTCGCGCAGGGTCGAGGTCAGGAAGATCTCGTCGGCCTGCTCGAGCACGTCCAGCGGCAGGTCCGCCTCCTCGGCCCCGGCCCAGTCGGCCACCAGCTCGCGGGTGATGCCGGCCAGGCAGCCGGAGGCCAGCGGCGGGGTGAGCAGCTTGCCGCCCACGACGACGAAGACGTTGGAGCCGGTGCCCTCGCAGAGCGCCCCCTGAGTGTTGGCGAACAGGGCCTCCGAGGCGCCCTCGCGGTGGGCGCGGGCCAGGGCGACGACGTTCTCGCCGTAGGACGTGGTCTTCAGCCCGGCCAGGGCGCCCTTCTCGTTGCGCGTCCAGGGCACCGTGATGACGGCCGTGCTGTCCGGGCGCGGGTTCGCCGAGCCGAGGGCGACCACGAGGGTCGGGCCGGCGGTGCCGCGTTCGGAGCCCAGCGGCGAAGTGCCGCCGGTGTAGGTGATCCGCAGCCGGCCCAGCGGCACCGGGTCGGCGGCCAGGACCGCCTCGCACGCGTGCCGCACCGCGTCGAGGTCGGGCTCGGGCAGGCCCAGGCCCGCCGCCGAGCGGGCCAGGCGCCGCAGGTGCCGGTCCATGGCGAAGGCCGTGCCCCGCGAGGCCTTGAGCGTCTCGAAAACGCCGTCGCCCACGGTCATTCCGTGGTCCATCACGGACACCAGGGCATCGTCGGCCTCGCGCAGCGCGCCGTTGACCCAGATCGTCGTGCTCACCGTGTCACTCCGCCTCGTCGTCGCAGTCGTACACACCCGACGCTACCGCCAGCAGCCGGGACGCCTTCAGCTCGGTCTCGTCCCACTCGCGCCCGGGGTCCGAGCCCCAGGTGATGCCGGCGCCGGTGCCGAAGCGCAACTGGGGCGGACCGGGCGCGGTGCGGTCGATCCAGAAGGTCCGGATGCCGACCGCGAGGGCGCCGGTGCGGCGGTCGGCGTCGACCCAGCCGATGCCGCCGCAGTAGGGGCCGCGGGGGGCCGTCTCCAGCTCCTCGATGATGCGCAGGGCGCTGGACTTGGGGGCACCGGTGACGGAACCGGGCGGGAAGGCGGCGGCCAGCAGGTCGGGCCAGCCGGCTCCCTCGCGCAGCTCGCCGCGGACGGTGGAGACCAGATGGACCAGGCCGGGGTGCTTCTCCACGACGCACAGGTCGGGGACCGTGACCGTGCCGGTGGCGCAGACCCGTCCGAGGTCGTTGCGGACCAGGTCCACGATCATGACGTTCTCGGCGTGGTCCTTGGGCAGCAGGTCGGCCTCGGTGCGGCCGGTGCCCTTGATCGGCCCGGACTCGATCACGCCGCCGCGGCGGCGCAGGAACAGCTCCGGGGAGGCGGTGGCGATCTCCACGCCGTGCCCGGGCAGCCGGACGGTGCCCCCGTACGGTGCCGGGTTGCCGAGCGCGAGGGCGGCGCCGAGGGCGTCGATGTCGGCGTCCGGGTCGGGCAGCGGCGCGGACAGCACGCGGCAGAGGTTGGCCTGGTAGACGTCGCCGGCCGCGATGTACTCCCGCACGCGGCGCACTCCGGCGGTGTAGGCGGCGCGGTCCAGGGAGGACGTCCAGGCGCCGGCGGCCGGGCCGTGCCAGCGCGCGGCGGCGCGCCGGGGGGCCGGTCCGGGATCGGGAACGACCGTGCCGAAGCGCGCGCAGACCGTTCCGCCCTCGAAGCCGGCGACGACCGCCCAGAAGCCGGAGGAGTCCAGTGCGGCGGGGTCGCTGGTGACATCCCGCAGGTCGGAGGCGAGAAAGCCGCCGATTCTGGCGAGGGGGGCGAGGTCGGGCACGGGGCTTCCCAGGTCGGTCCGTCAGGGTGAATGCGAGTGTAAGTCGGCACCGGCGGGCCAGATGCGCTGGTCACCGACCCGGCACGCTGCGAAAACGCGTTTTGGAGGCGGGGCGGTCTTCCGCTAGAGTTCAACTCGTCGCCGGGACGCGGAAGCGCCCCGGCCGAGGTCCCGCCCGGGTGCGAGCTCCGGGGGAGACGCTGCGGACGTGGCTCAGTTGGTAGAGCATCACCTTGCCAAGGTGAGGGTCGCGAGTTCGAATCTCGTCGTCCGCTCGAAGTGGGGGTTCCGGCCCCCGCGCTGGTGGAGTGGCCGAGAGGCGAGGCAACGGCCTGCAAAGCCGTCTACACGGGTTCAAATCCCGTCTCCACCTCTTCGGACGATTAGCTCAGCGGGAGAGCGCTTCCCTGACACGGAAGAGGTCACTGGTTCAATCCCAGTATCGTCCACTGGGGCTCCGGCCCCCGAGGGTCTTCCCTCACGCGCGATTAGCTCAGCGGGAGAGCGCTTCCCTGACACGGAAGAGGTCACTGGTTCAATCCCAGTATCGCGCACGCGGTATCAGAGGTACCCGTGGTTCCCGAGGACGATTAGCTCAGCGGGAGAGCGCTTCCCTGACACGGAAGAGGTCACTGGTTCAATCCCAGTATCGTCCACCACCCCAGAGGGCCGGAGCGTTTGCTCCGGCCCTCTGTCGTCTCAGGACGAGAAGAGCATGTGCGCCCAGCTGCTGTGCTTGTGGTGGCCGTGGTGGCCCCCGTGGTGACCGCCGTGCTGCGGCGCGCCCCAGGCCGGAGCGGCGTGCTGCTGCGGGTAGGCCTGCGGGTAACCGGGCGGCGGCGGAGCGGGCTGGGTGAACTGCGACTCCACCCGGGTCAGGGCCTCCAGCTCCCCGTAGTCCAGGAAGATTCCCCGGCAGTTGACGCACTGCTCGATCTGGACGCCACTGCGGTTGAACGTCTGCATTTGGCCATGACACTTGGGACAGAGCATCGTCGGCTCATCTCCTCGCTCGCACCGGCCGGGGGTTCTCCCCCGGCGTTGAACTGAACTTTACTTCCGCGATTCGGCGGCATGTGTCGAGGACGGCTTGTTCCGTTCCGTCCAGCGCGCGGCCCTCCCGCGCGGCCTTGGCGACGGCTATGGCGGCCGTCTGCACCGCCAACGCCCGTGCCGCCACGTCCAGATGCGGCCACGGATCGCCGTCGGCGGGAACGGCGGGGCCGCCGGCGGCGCGGTACGCGCCGAGGAAGCGGCCCCAGTCGGCGGGGTCCAGCAGCCCGGTCGCGAACCACATCGCGGGCCGGGCCAGGTCCCAGGCGGGCCGGCCGAGCCCGAGATCGTCCACGTCGATCAGCCGCCACGGGCCCAGCGGCGCGGGGTGGCGCACCAGTTGGCCCAGGTGGAGGTCGCCGTGGCACAGCGCGGCGCCTTCGCGCGGCTGCGGTGCCTCGTCACGGGCCCAGGCGGGCAGCCCCCGCCAGGCCGCCAGGACGGCCGGCTCCGGCGCGCCCGCCGCCAGCATCCGGGCCACCCCCCGGGCCGCCTTGGCGGGCCCGCGCATGGGCGGCAGCGGGCCGGGCAGCGCGCCGACCGGGACCGAGTGCAGCCGGGCGAGCAGCGTGCCCGCGTCCTGCCAGGGCGCGACGTCCGTCTCGTCGGGGTCGACGGGGCGGCCGTAGGGCCACAGCGTCACCGTGCGGCCCTGTACGGGCGCGCTCAGGGCCCCGT
Source organism: Streptomyces sp. NPDC088733 (assembly GCF_044751185.1). Classification (NCBI taxonomy): domain Bacteria; kingdom Bacillati; phylum Actinomycetota; class Actinomycetes; order Kitasatosporales; family Streptomycetaceae; genus Streptomyces; species Streptomyces sp. NPDC088733. The sequence goes on along the minus strand of NZ_JBIVLH010000025.1, from coordinate 11,505 downwards.
CACGGCCGGGCAGCGCCGCCGGGGGCAGCAGGATGCCGTCGAGCAGCGGATGCGCGGCCACGCGCAGCCGTACGGAGAGCGCGTCGGGGTCGGTGTCGCCCGCGTGGGCCTTGGCGACCAGGTCGCCGCTGCGCACGACCGTGGACTCGGCGCGCTCGGCCAGCACGGCGGGCTCCGGCGGACGCGCCGGGCCGGGAATCCCCGAGGCCGCTGCCGCGACCGCCCCCAAGGCGCGCGTCAGCGGCGGTGCACTGCTGGTCAACGACTCCCCCACTGCTGGTTTCACCGGCCCACTGTGCGGCAGCGCGCCGCGCGGTGGCAATGCCGGAAGAACCTGAAGAACCTGAAGAAGATGCCCGGGTACCGCCACAGGTACCCGGGCACTCATGCCGTCCGCCGGACCCCCGTCCCCACGGGGTTACTTCACCGGCTGTCGCTGGTCCGGACCGCTCTTCCGGACCCTCGGAGCGATCTGTCAGCGCCCCATCAGACCGGCTACGGACGACGCCTGTGTGACGACCGCGTCCCAGCCCCCGAAGACCACCGCGAGCAGCACCGCCAGCGGCAGGGCCATGGCCACCGCCACCAGAGGGTGCCGGGTGCCGGACGGACGTATGCCGAAGGCGGCGATCCTGCTGCCGCGCCCCGGCCGCACCGGGCGGCTCACCGTGTTCGCCATGGCCCTCTCCTGGGTCCCGTGGTCGTGCATCCTTGTGGTGATGTTCAGGGCGGCGGGCGTTTGACCTCGGGGGACGAGTGCTCCGCCCGCCGCTTGACCTCAACACTAGGCGGGCGTCCCGGGGCGGGTCGTCATGCCTTCGTACCCCTTCTCCGGCCTCCCCCAGGATGACTCCGCGTCGCCTGGCGTACTCCCGTGGGTGGAGGTGACGGCCGGTTGCCCCGGGACATCCCCGAGGGGATGTCCCGGGGACGGGCGCGGCGGGGCGGTCAGTCCCCGTCGCCCTCCTCGGTGTCGTCCCTGGGTACGGGCTGCTCCACCAGCGCGAGGACCCGCGTCGCCATGAAGCGCGCGGTCCGCACGACCGAGCCGGACCGGGTGACTTCGCTCACTTCCACCACCCCTCGGCGCACTGCCGTCTCGACCCTGCGACCTGCCCTGGTGGCCACCACTTCGTACGTCCTGGTCGTGTCCCCCGCGTCCACGACGATCTCCACACGATCACCTTTCATGGCGTCAATCCCCCTTGCCCGATGGATTGTTGACGGCATGAAGAAAATCCGGCCCCGGATCGGCCGGACCGTTCCCCACTCTTCAAGGATCCCACCCGGCACTGACAATCCCCCGTCCGGCGCGGGCGCGGCCTCGCGGCGCGACGCTCTGTCAGTCCGTAAGCTGTCGACGTCAGACTGGCCGGGCAGGCAGCGGGGATGGACGACATGACGATGATGCGGCTCCGGCGCGAGGACCCGCGTGTCGTCGGCTCGTTCCGGCTGCACCGGAGACTCGGCGCGGGCGGCATGGGGGTGGTGTACCTGGGCGCCGACAAGCGCGGCCAGCGCGTCGCGCTCAAGGTGATCCGCCCCGAGCTCGCCGAGGACCAGGAGTTCCGCTCCCGCTTCGCCCGCGAGGTCTCCGCCGCCCGGCGCATCCGCGGCGGCTGCACGGCGCGGCTGGTGGCCGCGGACCTGGAGGCCGAACGCCCCTGGTTCGCCACGCAGTACGTGCCCGGCCCCTCCCTCCACGACAAGGTCGCCCGCGACGGCATCCTGCCGGCCGCCGAGGTCGCCTCGATCGGCGCGGCCCTGGCCGAGGGCCTGGTCGCCGTGCACGAGGCCGGGGTCGTCCACCGCGACCTGAAGCCCTCCAACATCCTGCTGTCGCCCAAGGGTCCGCGCATCATCGACTTCGGCATCGCCTGGTCGACCGGCGCAAGCACGCTCACCCACGTGGGCACGGCGGTCGGCTCCCCGGGCTTCCTCGCCCCGGAGCAGGTCCGCGGGGCCGCCGTCACCCCCGCGACGGACGTCTTCGCCTTCGGCGCGACGCTGGCCTACGCCGCCACGGGCGACTCGCCCTTCGGGCAGGGCAGTTCGGAGGTCATGCTCTACCGCGTCGTCCACGAGGAGCCGGACCTCGCGGGCGTCCCGGACTCGCTCGCCCCCCTGGTCCACGCCTGCCTGACGAAGGATCCGGAGGCACGGCCCAGCACGGTGCGGCTCTCCGAGCGGCTCGCCGAGATCGCCGCCCGCGAGGCCCGCGGGCACGGTCCGGGCCGGCGGGACATCGTGCCCAAGGCGGCGGGCCCCCGCCCCGAGCGGCCCACGGGCCCGCGGGCGCAGGCGTACGCCGACCAGCAGACGGAGCGGCGCACGGCCCCGGGGACGCCCGCCCCCGGTCCGCGGACCCCTGCCCGCACGCCCGCCCGGACCCCTTCCGGCCGCACCCCGGCGAACCGCCGTCCCGGCGGCCCGGACCGGCGACTGCTGCGGCAGCGGCTCGTCGTGTTCGTGACGGTCACGCTGCTCGTGGCGCTCGGGATCGCCGCCGCGCAGGGCTGTCAGGGCCCCTCACGCGGCCTGCGGTCCCCTTCCGGGGTTGCGGCCCACGCGTAGCGCTGCGCTTCGCTGATCCGGGTTTTTTCCCCGCCCTCCCGCCCGTGTGCCCTGTGAAGTCAGGTACCCCGACGCGCCTTGTGTGGGGGCCGGGTGCGGGCCCTCCGGGGCTGCCATTCTGGACAGCACATTTAGGTGCCTCAGGTACTCGCATTGATCGCTCCGGGTTGTGCACCCAAATATGCTCCAGTGTCCAGAACGCCACCCCTACGACCCCGCCCCCTCCGTGAGCTCTCGCGCCTGATCCCCGGTGGGTGGGTATGGACGGCACCGTGCTCGGGCACCCGTTGGCGCCGCGCCAACGACCTGCTCCGCCGTCACCGCCCACAGACACCCCACCGGCCGTCAGTCGCCCCAACGGCCCCGGGAGGGGGTGCGCCGGGGTCCGCCCGCTGGGGGCACCTCCCAGCGGTAGCTGGGGGAGGGACGAGCGGAGACTGCGTGGTCGATGCCGAACGATGTGGGGGCACACCGCGAGCGCCGTGGGGGTCCCCCCGGCCGAAGGTTGGGGGAGGACTCCGGAGCGGCGCCGACCCCACAACGCACGCAGCGCAGGGCCCGCACTCACCGTGCCGGGCACACGGGAGGGAGGGTGGGGAAAAGGAGCCCCAGGGGGTGACGCCAGAGGCCCCGGTGGGTTACTTTCCAAGCGCTTGCTTAGTGAACCGCGACCGCGGAGGTACGCACCGCATGACGCTCACCCCCGAGGAGCTGCGCGAACGCGTGCGCACGCTGCTCGCCTCGTACGATCCCGCGGCGACCGACCGCCCGGACTTCCTGCGGGCCCGGTTCGACGCCGGGCTGGCGTGGGTGCACTACCCGGAGGGCCTCGGCGGGCTCGGCGCGCCCCGTGCGCTGCAGGCCGTGGTGGACGCGGAGCTGGCGGCCGCAGGGGCGCCGGACAACGAGCCCCGCCGCATCGGCATCGGCCTGGGAATGGCGGCCCCGACCGTCCTCCGCTACGGCACCGAGGAGCAGAAGTCCCGCTTCCTGCGCCCGCTGTGGACCGGCGAGGAGGTCTGGTGCCAGCTGTTCAGCGAGCCGGGCGCCGGGTCCGACCTCGCGGGCCTGCGCACCCGGGCGGTCAGGGACGGCGACGACTGGATCGTGTCCGGCCAGAAGGTGTGGACGTCCAACGCCCACAACGCGCGCTGGGCGATCCTGATCGCCCGCACCGACCCGGACCTCCCTAAGCACCAAGGCATCACCTACTTCGTGTGCGACATGAGCGACTCCGGGGTGGAGGTGCGGCCGCTGCGCCAGATCACGGGCGAGGCGGAGTTCAACGAGGTCTTCCTCACCGGCGTCCGGATCCCGGACGCGCACCGCCTCGGTGCCGTCGGCGACGGCTGGCGGGTGGCGCAGACGACGCTGATGAACGAGCGGGTCGCGATCGGCGGCACGGCGCTGCCCCGCGAGGGCGGCATGATCGGCACGGTCGCCGCGACGTGGCGGGAGCGGCCGGAGCTGCGCACGCCGGACCTGCACGACCGCCTGCTGCGGCTCTGGGTGGACGCCGAGGTCACCCGCCTCACCGGCGAACGGCTGCGCCAGCAGCTCGCGGTGGGCGCGCCCGGCCCCGAGGGCTCGGGCATGAAGCTGGCGTTCGCCGCGCTCAACCAGCGCGTCAGCGGGCTGGAGGTCGAGCTGCTGGGCGAGGACGGACTGCGCTACGGCGACTGGACGATGACCCGGCCGGAGATCGTCGACTTCTACGGCCGCGACGCCGGCTACCGCTACCTGCGGGCGAAGGGCAACTCGATCGAGGGCGGCACGTCCGAGATCCTGCGCAACATCATCTCCGAGCGGGTCCTCGGCCTGCCCTCCGAGCCCCGTACGGACAAGGACGTCCCGTGGAAGGACCTGCCGCGATGAGTTCCGATCTGCTGTACTCCGACGTCGAGGACGATCTGCGCTCGGCGGTGCGCGGGCTGCTCGCGGACCGGTGCGCGCCCGCGGACGTGCTGGCGCACGTCGCCGGCGGCGCGTCCCACGACGGGGCGCTGTGGCGCACGCTCGCGCGGGAAATGGGCCTCGCGGGGCTGCTGGTGCCGGAGAAGCTGGGCGGTCAGGGCGCCTCGGCCCGGGAGGCCGCGGTGGTGCTGGAGGAGCTGGGCGCCTTCGTCGCGCCGGTTCCGTTCCTGGGCAGTGCCGTGCTGGCGACGTCCGCCCTGCTCGCGGCGGGCACCGAGGACGCGGACGCGGTGGCGGCCCGGCTCGCCGAGGGCACGGAGCCGGCGGCGCTCGCCGTGCCCCTGCCCACCGCGCCGGACGCGGCCTTCCCCGCGACGGTGCGCGCGGACGCGGACGGAGTGCTGACCGGGCGCGTGACCAGCGTGGCGGACGGTTCCGCCGCCGGGCTGCTGCTCGTGCCCGCGCTGGGTCCCGGCGGCCCGGAGCTGTACGTGGTGCGGGCGGACGCCGAGGGAGTCGAGGTATCCGTTCCCGTACCGCTCGACCTGACCCGGCCCATCGCCGACATCACGTTCACCGGGACTGCGGGCCGTCGCGTCGCGGGTCCCGGGAGTGCCGCCGCGGCGCTGCGCGCCGCGCTGCTGACCGGCGCGGGGCTGCTGGCGTCGGAGCAACTGGGCGTCGCGCAGTGGTGCCTGGACGAGACGGTGCGGTATCTGAAGGAGCGGCACCAGTTCGGCCGCGCGGTCGGCTCGTTCCAGGCGCTCAAGCACCGGTTCGCGGACCTGTGGCTCGAACTCGTGCAGGCCCGTGCCGCCGCCCGCAACGCCGCCGACGCGCTCGCGCGCGGCGACCGGGAGGCGGCGGTGGCGGTCGCCGTGGCGCAGGCGTTCTGCGCGCCGGTGGCGGTGCGTGCCGCCGAGGAGTGCATCCAGCTGCACGCCGGCATCGGCATGACCTGGGAGCACCCCGCGCACCTGTATCTGAAGCGCGCCAAGGCCGACGAGATCGCGCTGGGTACGCCCGGCCGCCACCGGGCCGCCCTGGCGGCGCTGGTGGACCTTCCGCCGGCGAACTGAGTCACCGCACGGTGCGGTGGCCGGGCCCTGCACCGGGGCGTAGCGTCACAAGGGAGCGGCGCCTGCACCGCGCTCCGGTTGGTCTGCGGCCCGGTGCGGCGGCACGACGCTGGAGGGCGGTTCCGGTATGAACCTCGCTTCTGACCTGGTGGACAGCGCCCGCGCCCACCCGGACCGCGCGGCACTGCGCGCCGGGTCCGACACCGTTGCGTACCGCGCCCTCGACGAGGGCAGTGCCGCGCTGGCACGGCGGCTGCGCGACCGGGGCGTCGCACCGGGCGACCGCGTCGCGATCATGCTGCCCAACACCCCGGAATTCGCCGTAGCGTACTTCGGCGCGCTCCGGGCCGGCGGCATCGTCGTCCCGATGAACCCGCTGCTCAAGTCCCCCGAGGTCGCCTACTACCTGGGCGACTCGGGCGCGCGGCTGCTCTTCGTGTGGCACGCCGTCGCCGGCGAGGCGCGGGCCGGTGCCCGGCAGGCCGGGGCCGAGATGGCCGTGGTCGAACCCGGCGGGTTCGACGGGCTGCTCGCGTCCGGCCCCTCCACCGGGGACATGACCGACCGGCACGCGGACGACACCGCGGTGATCCTCTACACCTCGGGCACGACCGGGCACCCGAAGGGCGCGGAGCTGACCCATGCCAACCTGACCCGCAACCGCGACGTGGCCGCCGAGCTGATCCGGCTCGGCCCCGACGACGTGGTCTTCGGGGGCCTGCCGCTGTTCCACGCGTTCGGGCAGACCTGCACGCTCAACGCCTCCGTCACCGCCGGGGCCTGCCTGACGCTGGTCCAGCACTTCCGCGCGGAGGCGGCCCTGGCCGTCCTCGCCGAGCACGGGGTGACCGTCCTGGCCGGAGTGCCGACGATCTTCCGCAGGCTGCTGCAGCCGCCCGGCAGGGAGAGCTACGACCTGTCCCGGCTGCGGCTGTGCATCTCCGGCGGTGCGTCGTTGCCGGGCCAGGTGCTGCGCGACTTCGAGGCCGCGTTCGGCTGCGCGGTGCTCGAGGGGTACGGCATGTCGGAGACCTCGCCCGTCGCCGCGTTCAACCCCCTCCAGGGCGCGCACAAGCCGGGTTCCGTCGGCATCCCGGCGCCGGGCGTCCGGATGCAGGTGGTCGACGGCAAGGGCGAGGAAGTGCCGTGCGGGGAGACCGGCGAGATCGTGATCAGCGGTCACAACGTGATGAAGGGCTACTGGCGGCGCCCCGAGGACACCGCGGCCGCCATCCGCGGCGGCCGGCTCCACACCGGCGACCTCGGCCGGGTCGACGAGGACGGCTACTTCTGGATCGTGGGGCGGCAGAAGGACGTCATCATCCGCGGCGGGAACAACGTGTACCCGCGGGAGATCGAGGCCGTGCTGTACACGCATCCGGCGGTCTCGGAAGCGGCGGTCGTGGGGCTGCCCGATACCGATCTCGGCGAGGAGGTCGGCGCGGCGGTCGTCCTCGCGCCGGGAGCCCACGCCACGGCCGGGGAACTGCAGGAGTACGTCAAGGGCCGGGTCGCCGCGTACAAGTACCCGCGAAGGATCTGGATGGTGGACTCGCTGCCGAAGGGGCCCACCGGAAAGGTCCTCAAACAGCAGATCGCCCCTCCGGCCGGGGCGGGCAGGCGGTAGGGCGACGGCGGCGGACGCGCATGGACACGACGGGGAGCGCTCCCGAGGCCGCGAAGCAACTCTCCCTGACCGCGGCGCACATGAGGCCGCGCCTGCCGGACGTCAGTCGCGGCATCCGGGACCACGTGGTCGCGGAACTGCCGCAACTCGGCTGCGACGGGACCCTTCTGAGGCTCCTGCACGCCGCTGTCTCGGAGAGTGCCGCGACCCTGCTGGACGTCTTCGAGAACGGCATTCCGCCGGACACCGCCGGGGAACCCGCGGCGGCCCGGGAGTACGCGCGGCGGCTGGCGCAGCGCGACGTCCCGGTCACCGCGCTGATCAGGGCCTTCCGCATCATGCACGGGCGGTTCCTGCAGCGGTGTCTCGACGAGCTCCACCACCGGTCGCCGGACGAGGAGTTGTCCGCCGCGACGACCGCCCGCATGCTGGCGGTGAGCTTCGACTGGGTCGACCGCGTCACCGAGCGCGTCACCGAGGTCCACCGGCGGGAACGGGACCTCTGGCTGCTGAACGGGACCGCCGGGCTCGCCGCACGGGTCCGGGACGTCCTCGCGGAGGAGGACGCCGATCCCGGCCGGGCGGAGCCGGCCCCCGGCTACCCGCTGGCCCAGCACCACCTGGGGCTGGTGGCCTGGCTCCCCGCACCCGGCCGCGACGGTGCCGCGCCGGCCCGGCTCGGCCGGTTCACCGCCGAAATCGCCCGGGGCCTGGGCTGCGCCGCCGGCCCGCTCTTCGTCCCCCAGGACGAAGTCCTCGCCTGGGCCTGGCTGCCGCTGGGCCCGCGCCGCCAGGTCCCCTGGGAGCGGCTGTCGGACCTGGTGGAGGACGCCGATCCCGCCGTGCGGGTCTGCGCCGGAGGTGTGGAGCAGGGCGTCGAGGGCTTCCGCCGCACCCACCGGCAGGCCCTGCGCGCGCAGGAACTCGCCACGACCGCACGGTCCGCCTGCCGGTTCACGGCCTACGACCGGGTCGCGCCGATCGCCTTGATGTGCGGGGACGTCGACGCCCTGGGCGCCTGGGTCAGGGGGGTCCTGGGGCCGCTCGCCGCCGACGACGAGCACGCCTCGCGGCTGCGGGAGACACTGCGCGTCTTCCTGGCCACCGGTTGCAGTCACACTGCCACCGCCGCACGCCAGATCCTGCACAAGAACACCGTGCAGTACCGGATCCGCAAGGCCGAGGAGGCCATGGGGCACACCGTCCAGGAAGGGCGCACCGATCTGGACGTCGCGCTGCTCGCCGTGGAGCACCTGGGCGCGGTGGTCCTCGGGGGAAGTCACGCGAGGTAGTCGTGGACGACCTCGGCGGGCGGCAGGGTGAGGTCGGTCAGGATGTGGCCGGCGGAGAGGACTTCGAGGACCGGGAGGTCCGCCACCGGCGCCAGGGCGTGCTGGAAGAGCTGCAGCCGGGCGGGACCGGTCCAGGAGCCCTTGACGGTGATGTCCGTGACCTGGAACCTGACCAGTTCGCAGATGCGCGGCCTGCCGGTGTAGCCGCGGAGGATCTTCAGCATGAAGGTGGGTCGGCAGACCTCGTCGCGTGCCCGGTCCGCGGCGAGCGGGGCGTGCTTGTAGCCCATGGTGGCCGTCGCCACCCGCAGCGAGCCGTAGTCGAGGGTGCCGACCAGGGTGTCGGAGTCGACGGTCAGCCGCGGGGCGCCGAGCTTCTTCGGGTAGGCGCTGAGTTCACGGCCGCTGGCGATGGCCGGGAGGCTGTCGACGTACATCGCGGAGACGTACTCGCCCCGTTCGCCCTCGTACTCCACGGAGAGCACCTGGCCGGACTCGGCGTAGTCCCCGAGGCCGGTGGTGTCGGGCATCCTCATGAACTCGAACCGCACCGTCGGGTCGGCGACCCGCAGGGGTGCGGGCACGAGCCGTTCCAGGGCCTCGGGGTCCGTGCGGTAGGTGATGTCGAGGTACTCCCGGTCGGTGAAGCGGTACGGGCCCGGCGGGTAGGCCGGGGCGTCCAAGGGGGTGGTGAGCTGCTGGGTCACGTCCTGGGTGCGCATGGTGGGGCCTTGCCTGGGAGGGATGGATGCGGTGCGGGCCGCGCCGTCCGCCGCCGTTTCAGTCGACCGCCGCCGCCTTGCGGAGGCCCGCGATCCCGGCGTCGTCGTAGCCGAGGTCGCGGAGCACGGAATCGGTGTGCTCGCCCAGATCGGGGGCCGGCCGGGGAGGCACCTTCGGTTCCTGGTCCAGCCGCACCGGGCTGTCGACCGTCAGGTGCTGCCCGCCGGCGCCGTCCTCGATCGGGACGAGGACCCGGTTGGCGAGCAGTTGGGGGTCGCGGGCGCACTCCTCGAAGGTCTGCACGACCCCGTACGTGAGGCCCGCGGCATCGAGCAGCGCGCGCCACTCCGCCAGGGGACGGGTCGCGAAGGTCCTGTCCAGCACGGCGGCGATCTCCGCGGCGTGGAGGCGGCGGCTCGGTGTGTCGGCGTAGTCGGGGTTGCGGGCCGCCTCGGGACGGCCGATGGCCCGGAGGAAGAGCGGGACCTGCTTGTCCTCGTTGGCGAAGGCCAGCAGCAGCCAGCGGTCGTCGGCCGTGCGGTACACATTGGCGAGCGCGTTCGGCGGGTCGGTGCGGTCGGACGGGCGGGGGCCCTTGGCGCCGACCAGCACGGCCTGCAGCCACATGCTCGCGGACCAGGCGCCCTCGGCGATCAGGGAGGCCGTGACGCGGGCGCCCTCGCCGGTCCTCTCCCGCCGGTACAGCGCGGTCATGATGCCGGCGAACAAGGTGATCGCCGTCGGGTGGTCGCCCGAGCCGAACGCGTTGATCACCGGCGGCGCCCCGCGAACGCGCGTCACGTCCATCAGGCCGGTGCGCGCCCAGAAGGCGGTCGCGTCGAAGCCGGGCAGGTGCGCGTCCGGGCCCTCCTCGCCGAAGCCGGTGACGTCGGCGTAGACCAGCCGGGGGTTGAGGGGGGCCAGGTCGTCGTAGTCCAGGCGCAGCCCGGCCCGGGTGCGCGGCGGGAAGTTGGTCACCAGCACGTCCGCCCAGACCGCCAACCGCTCGACCACGGGCCGGGCTTCGGGGGACTTCAGGTCGAGGGCGATGCTGCGCTTGTTGCGGTTGTCCAGCTGCCAGGGGTAGTTGACCCCCTCGGCGCGGGGGTTCGGCGGGAAGCGGCTGAGCGCGCGGTAGCTGTCGCCGACGTGCGGTGGTTCGACCTTGACGACGTCGGCGCCGAAGTCCCCGAGCACCGTGGCCGCGGCGGGACCGGCGATGAAGCTCGCGAGGTCGACGACGTGCAGTCCCTCCAGCAGGGGTGTGTGCGCCATGGCAGGTCCTTTCCCGGTACGGCTGCCGGGGCACCGGCTGTGCCGTGTGCTGCCCCTTCGAGGCTAGGAGCCGTGGCGGGAGCGGTCATTGGGCCGGGGACACCACGTTCGGCGGGACCTTGGTGCCCGCGGACCGACGGGGCTACGCCGCGGCCGGGGTGCCCGTGCCGTTCCAGGCCTTGATGACGGGGCGGCCGTGCTCGACGCCGAGCCGGCTGACGGTGCCGGTGTCCAGGGCGAACAGTGATCCCGCGGAGGCCGGCAGGCCGAGGCGGCGGGCGGTGAGGACGCGCAGGATGTGGCCGTGGGCCACGAGGAGCACATCGCCGGCGGCGGGGTCGCGCAGCATCGGCTCGACGCGGGCGAGCACCCGGTCGGCGCGGCGGCCCACGTCGCGGGGGCTCTCCCCCGGGTGGGCGGCGGGCCCGGGGGCCACTCCGTCGGACCACAGGTTCCATGCCGGGCGGGTGCGCTGGATCTCCGCGGTGGTGATGCCCTCGTAGCCGCCGTAGTCCCATTCGCGCAGGTCGGGATCGATCTCGGCGGCGGTCGCCCCGGCCAGTTCCGCCGTGCGCACGGCGCGGCGCAGCGGGCTGGTCAGCACGAGGCCGACGTCGTGGGCGGCGAGCAGGGGGGCGACGCGGGCGGCCTCCTCCTCGCCGTGGGCCGTGAGCGGGAGGTCGGTGTGGCTGGTGTGCTGCCGGGTCAGGGTCCACGCGGTCTCGCCGTGGCGGAGCAGGAGCAGATCGCCCATGGTCGTTCATCCACTTTCGGCGTCAGGAGGGTGCGGTGTGCGGGGTGGGTCGGGAGTGGGCCGACGGGCGGCGGCGCCGGCGTGGGAACGGCCGGCGCCACCGGGATCCGGCGGTGACTACTTGCCGCCGTCGGCGCTCTCGACGGCGTGGCCGCCGAACTGGTTGCGCAGTGCGGCGATCATCTTCATCTGGGGGGAGTCGTCCTGGCGCGAGGCGAAGCGCGCGAAGAGCGACGCGGTGATCGCGGGCAGCGGCACGGCGTGGTC
>NZ_JBIVLH010000024.1:0-140253 GCF_044751185.1 Streptomyces sp. NPDC088733 | reverse complement strand
TGGTGGGTGACCTGTTCCAGGTGGTGCCGCAGTTGACCGAGGAGGTCACTGCCCGCAAGGGCTGATCTTCGTTTCCCCGCGGGCGGCTCCCTCACAGCCCGCCGCGACGGAGCCCCGTGGCGCCACCCGGCACCACGGGGGCTCCGCACGTCATTGACGGCCCGGCGAGGCACACCTAGCGTTGCTTCAACGAATTGTTGAAGCGTTGGAGGGCGGCAGATGACGCAGGACGGGACGGTCCGCACCTCGCTCGGCGACGCGGTACGCCAGGACATCGGTGCGTCCCTGGCCGGTGTCGACGCCGAACTCGCCCGCCGCTACCCCGGGGACCCGGGCACCCGGCAGCCCGTGCACACCGTCTACGTCCCCGCCGACGTCTTCGCCGCGGACACCGTGCGGACCTGGGGGGACCGCGCCCTCGCCGCCCTCGACGAGCACGCGCCGGACGCGGACTCCTTCGCCGAGGTCCTCGCCCTGCCGCCCGAGTCCGCTGCCGCCGTGCACGACCGCGTCCGCGCCAAGCTGCGGCGCGAACCCGTCGAGGACCTGCGCATCGACTTCGAGGACGGCTACGGCCCCCGGCCCGACGCGGAGGAGGACGCCGACGCGGCCGCCGCGGCACGCCTCGTCAACGCCGCCGTGACGGACGGCAGCGCGCCCCCGTACGTCGGCATCCGCATGAAGTGCCTGGAGGCGGCCGTACGGGACCGGGGGATCCGCACCCTGGACATCTTCCTCACCGGCCTCATGGACGCCGGGGAACTGCCCCGGGGGCTCGTGCTCACCCTGCCGAAGGTGACGTTCCCCCAGCAGGTCACGGCGATGGTGCGGCTGGTGGAGGAGTTCGAGAAGGCACGCGGTCCGGAAGCGGGGCGGATCGGCTTCGAGATCCAGATCGAGACGACGCAGTCCGTCCTGGGCCCCGACGGCACCGCCACCGTCGCCCGGTTCATCGACGCGGCCGAGGGCCGGCTCACGGGACTGCACTACGGCACCTTCGACTACAGCGCGGCCTGCGGGGTCAGCGCGGCCCACCAGTCGTTGGACCACCCTGTCGCGGACCACGCCAAGGCCGTCATGCAGGTGGCCGCCGCGGGGACGGGCGTCCGGCTCTCCGACGGCGCGACGAACGTCCTCCCCGTCGGGCCCACCGCGCAGGTCCACGACGCCTGGCGCCTGCACTACGGCCTCGTCCGCCGCTCCCTCGCCCGTGCCTACTACCAGGGCTGGGACATGCACCCCGGGCATCTGCCCACCCGCTACGCCGCCGTCTACGCCTTCTACCGCGAGGGCCTCCCCGCGGCGGCCGCCCGCCTCGCGGCGTACGTGGCCCGGGCCGGCGGCGACATCATGGACGAGCCCGCCACCGCCAGGGCCCTGAGCGGCTACCTCCTCCGCGGCCTCGACTGCGGCGCCGTCGACCCGGACGAGGTCACCGCCGCCGCGGGACTCTCGCGGCGCGACCTCGACGTACTGGCGGGACGCACGCGCTGACGGCGGCGCAGGATCCTGAGCCTGCTCGGGGCCCCCGATGCACGACGAGGGCTCCGGGCAGGTCCGCCGAGGCTCGTGTGCGCGCCGAACGAACCTTCAGAGCGTCGCCGCGACTGTCTGCGGCAAGAAGCCGCCGAGATCCTCCTAGGCCCACGGGCCGGTGAGCGGCCCGGTGCCGGGCCGCTCGGGACGGCCGCCGTCAGGCCATGGGCGGGAGTTCGCCCGAGCCGCGGGCGATGAGCCGGCAGGGGAGTTCGAGCCGGTCGGGCGTACCCACGGCGCCGTCGAGCCGCTGGAAGAGCAACCGTGCGGCGGTTCGGCCGAGTTGTGCCGGGTCCTGGGCGACGACGGTGATCGCGGGCCGGAGGAGGTCCGCGAGCTCGAAGTCGTCGAAGCCGACGAGCGCGACGAGCTGCGGGCGGTCGGCCAGCACCCGTACCGCGGTCACGGTGATCCGGTTGTTGCCCGCGAAGATCGCCGTGACGGGCTCCGGCCCGGCCAGCATCCGGTCGAGTTCCGAGCGCACGCGCTCCGGCACCGTCGTGCCGCAGGAGACCCAGCCGTCGTGGACGGGGAGCCCGGCGTCCGCCATGGCCTCGCGGTAGCCGCGCAGGCGCTCCGCGGCCGTGTGGATGCGGGGGAGGTCACCGATGAAGCCGATGCGCCGGTGCCCGTGGGCGATGAGGTGCGCGACGCCTTCGCGGGTGCCCCCGGCGTTGTCGCTGACGACCACGTCCGCGTTGATGCCCCCGGCGGGCCGGTCGACGAAGACCGTGGCGACCCCTGCCGCTATCTCCGGCTCCAGGTAGCGGTGGTCCTCGCTCGCCGGGACGATGACCAACCCGTCGACGCGCCGGGCGCAGAACGCCAGCACAAGTTCCTGCTCGCGTTCGGCGTCCTCCGCGCTGGACCCCGTGAACAGCAGCGTCCCGTGCGCGCGGGCGAGGTCCTCGACGGCGCGGCTGAGCGGCGAGTAGAAGGGGTCCGCGAGGTCTTCCAGGACGAGCCCGATACTGGCGGTCCGGCCCTTCCGCAGCAGGCGCGCGCTGTCGTTGCGGCGGAAGCCGAGGGCGTCGATGGCGGCCTGTACCCGGGCGATCGTGTCGTCGGTGACCCCCGGCTCCTCGTTGACGACGCGGGAGACGGTCTTCAGGCCGACACCGGCCCGAGCGGCGACGTCCTTCATGGTGGGCCGGGCGGTTCGCGGAATATCGGTCACGCCCGGATCCTATGGGCTGGACAACGTTGTCAACAAAGGGCGACACTACGCCCATGCCGTTCGAGAGCACAGCTGAACCCACCGCACCGCCGTTGCACGCCGCCGACCGGGGTCCGCTGGTCGCCGCCGTCGACGTCGGGGGCACGAAGATCGCGGGCGCCCTGGTGGATCCCCAGGGGCGGCTGCTGCTGCGCGCCCTGCGTCCGACGCGAGCCGACCGGGACGCGGAGACCGTGATGGGCTCGGTCGCCGAGGTGCTCGACGAGCTGCGCGCCGCCGCCGAGTGGCCGCGCGTCGTCGCCGTCGGCATCGGCAGCGCGGGTCCGATCGACGCCTCGCGCGGCACGGTCAGCCCGGTCAACATCGGCTCCTGGCGCGACTATCCGCTGGTGGCGGAGGTCGCCGCGCGCGTGGACGGACTGCCGGTCGTGCTGACCGGCGACGGCATGGCGATCACCGCCGCCGAGCACTGGCAGGGTGCGGCGCGCGGTCACGACAACGCCCTGTGCATGGTGGTCTCCACCGGGGTCGGCGGCGGCCTGGTCCTCGGCGGGGCGCTGCACCCCGGGCCGACCGGCAACGCGGGCCACATCGGCCACATCAGCGTGGATCTCGACGGCGACTTGTGCCCCTGCGGCGGCCGCGGCTGTGTCGAGCGGCTGGCGAGCGGGCCCAACATCGTGCGCCGCGCCCAGGAGGCGGGCTGGCTCCCGGCGGCCGGAGAGGCGGCCGACGCCGCCGCCGTGGCCCGTGCAGCCCGCGCCGGGGACGCGGTGGCGCTGGCGTCCTTCGACCGCGCCGCACAGGCGCTGGCTGCGGGCATCGCCGCGACCGCGACGCTGGTGGAGATCGACATCGCCGTGATCGGCGGAGGCGTCGCCGGCTCGGGGGCACTGCTGTTCGATCCCCTGCGTACCCATCTGCGCCGCTATGCCACGCTGTCGTTCGCGGCCGGCGTGAAGGTCGTCCCCGCGGTGCTCGGCACGGACGCGGGCCTGGTGGGCGCCGCCGCGGCTGCCGGGGAGGCGCTGGGGCTGGAGGCGTTCGGCGCGGTGCGCTGACGGCCAGGGGGTGCCCCGGCCTGGGTGCCCCGCCGCGCCCGCACGGTCCTCGTCCTCAGCTCGTGCCCGATATCAGGCCGATGGACGGGGGGACGCTTACCGCCTCCGGTGGCGGGTCGATGCCCTCCGGGCGGTCGTGCTCGCCGCCGCACCGGTGTTCCCAGTACTGCCGTTCGCCGCCTCCGCGGTCACCTGGCCCCGAGTCGGCGGTTCACGGCCCGGTTCAACCTGGAGGCCGACAAGGGCTGAGCTCGGGGTACGCGGGTTCTGAGGCCGCCGGTATGCGCCGATGGCCGGGTCTGCGCGTTTGCCGACGCCGATGATCCGGGCAATTCGTAGGGGGCTACCGGGCTACGGAAGAGGGGGCACCGTGATCGTCTGGCTCAACGGCACGTTCGGCGCGGGCAAGACCACTGCGGCACGCGAACTGCTCGATCTGCTGCCGGGAAGCGTGCTCTACGACCCGGAACTCATCGGCACCGGGCTGCGGCTCATGCTCCCCGATAAGCGGTTGGGCGAGGTCTCCGACTACCAGGACCTGCCCTGCTGGCGGCGGCTGGTGGTCGACACGGCCGCCGCGCTGCTGAGCGAGATCGGCGGCGGGCCGCTGGTCGTCCCGATGACGCTGCTGCGGCAGGAGTACCGGGACGAGATCTTCGGGGGCCTGGCCGCCCGCAGAATCGAGGTGCGGCACTTTGTGCTCGATGCTGAGGAAACGGTTCTGCGGGAGCGGATCGAGCAACGCGCGGAGATCCCGGGCGACCCCGGAGCGAGCGCCGAGGTGCGCGCCTGGTGCCTGGACCAGCTCGCCGCCTATCGCGAGGCGCTGCCCTGGCTCACCGCGGACGCCCTTGTCGTCGACACCGACGGCCTGAACCCGCGGGCCACCGCGGAGCGTGTCGCCGAGGCGATACGCGAGGGCGAGGGCGTCTGCGACATCGTGCAGACCCCGGAGCCCACGTCGGAGACGCTCGCCGCGGGCGTGCTCCTCTTCGACGAGGAGGACCGCGTGCTGCTGGTCGACCCCACCTACAAGCCCGGATGGGAGTTCCCCGGCGGGGTCGTCGAGCCCGGTGAGGCTCCCGCCCGGGCCGGGATGCGCGAGGTTGCGGAGGAGCTCGGCCTGCACCTGCCCACGGTTCCCCGTCTGCTCGTGGTCGACTGGGAACCGCCCCTGCCGCCCGGCTACGGAGGCCTGCGGCTGCTCTTCGACGGCGGCCGCCTCGGCGCCGCCGAGGCCGAGCGGCTGCTTCTGCCGGGGGCGGAACTGCGCGGCTGGCGTTTCGCCACCGAGGACGAGGCCGCCGCCATGCTCCCGCCCGTCCGGCTGACGCGCCTTCGCTGGGCTCTGCGGGCCCGTGAGCGCGCCACCGTGCTCAACCTGGAGGCGGGAGTGCCCGTGGGCGCCTGACCCGGGACGGCGCCGGGCCTGCCCGGCGCCGGAGGCCCGGCCGGGCAAGCCGACGCGAGAACGCGCCGGCGCCCGGCCGGGCCTGACCGGGACGGCTGTCAGACGGCTTTGCTCTCGGCGTAGCCGCGCAGGAACAGCGCCTCGGCGAGCGAGAGCTTCTCCAGCTCCTCCGGGGAGACGCTCTCGTTGACCGCGTGGATCTGCGCCTCGGGCTCGCTGAGCCCGATGAGCAGCATCTCCGCCTCGGGGTAGAGCGTGGCAAGGGTGTTGCACAGCGGGATGGAGCCGCCCATGCCGGCGATCTCGAGGTCCTTGCCGTAGGCGGCGCGCATGGCCTCGGCCATGGCCGAGTACGCCGGGCTGGAGGTGTCCGCGCTGAACGCCTGCCCGCTGCCGGTCTGGGTGACCTCGACGTGGGCACCCCAGGGGGCGGCCGCCTTGAGGTGGGCGATGAGGAGATCCGCGGCCTCCTGGGCGTCCACACCCGGCGGGACGCGCAGACTGACCTTGGCGGCCGCCGTGGCCTGGACGGACGGGGTGGCGCCCACGACGGGCGGGGCGTCGATGCCCAGCACGGTGACCGAGGGACGGGCCCAGACGCGGTCGGCGACCGTGCCGCCGCCCAGGAGGGAGACACCGTCGAGGACCTTGGCGTCGCCGCGGAAGTCCTCCTCCGGGTACTGCAGCCCGTCCCACGAGGCGTCCATGGCGAGCCCCTGGACCGTGGCGGCCCCGGTCTCGTCGTGAAGCGTGTGCAGGATGCGGATCAGGGCGCTGAGCGCGTCGGGCGCGGCGCCGCCGAACTGACCGGAGTGCAGGTTGCCCTGGAGCGTGCTCACCTTGACCTCGACCAGCGCCATGCCGCGCAGCGTGGCCGTGACGGTGGGCAGGCCGCAGCGGAAGTTGCCGGTGTCGCCGATGACGATCGCGTCGGCGGCGAGCAGTTCGGGGTGCTCCTCGGCGTAGCGTTCGAGGCCGCCCGTGCCCTGCTCCTCGGACCCCTCGGCGATGATCTTCACGCCGACCGGCACCCCGCCGTTGTCACGCAGCGCGCGCAGGGCCATGAGGTGCATGATCAGACCGCCCTTGCAGTCGGCCGCGCCGCGCCCGTACCACCTGCCGTCGCGCTCCGTCAGCTCGAAGGGCGGGGACAGCCAGCCCGCCTCGTCCAGCGGCGGCTGCACGTCGTAGTGCGCGTAGAGCAGCACGGTGGGCGCGCCCTCAGGGCCGGGCAGGTAGCCGTAGACCGACTGCGTGCCGTCGGGGGTGTCCAGCAGCGCGACGTCCTGGAAACCGTCCTCGGTCAGGGCGTCCGCGATCCACTGCGCGGCCTGCTCGCACTCGCTCTTCGGGAACTGCCTCGGGTCGGCCACCGAGCGGAACGCCACCAGCTCCGCCAGCTCGGCCCGGGCCCGCGGCATGAGGGCGGCGACGGTTGCGGCGAGTGGTGCGGCGGACATGGGCGCTCCTTGTGGGTGCGTGTTCGGTCGAACGCGTGGATCGTGTACAGGTGCTCGGGATCGATGGTGCCACAGTCGTGCCCGCGCACCCGCGGATTAGGATGCGCTGAGCAGGGGTGACAGCAGCCTGCGGGTCGGACGGGAGCGGGAGCACGTGAGCAGCGAGTACCAGGCGCAGGACGGCGGTTCGGCGGACGGCGCCGAGGACGCATCGGTGTGGGACGTCGTCGTGGTCGGGGCGGGGCCCGCCGGGGCGTCCGCGGCCTATGCCGCGGCCACGGCCGGACGCCGCGTCCTGCTGTTGGAGAAGGCCGAACTGCCCCGCTACAAGACGTGCGGCGGCGGCATCATCGGACCCTCCCGCGACGCCCTTCCGCCAGGCTTCGAACTTCCGCTGCAGGATCGTGTGCACGCGGTCACCTTCAGCCTCAACGGCCGCCTCACGCGGACCCGCCGGTCCCGGCACATGCTCTTCGGGCTGATCAACCGGCCCGAGTTCGACGCCCAGCTCGTCGAGGCGGCCGTCGCCGCGGGCGCCGAGCTGCGTACGGGCGCCGCCGTCTCCCGGGTCGAGCAGCACGGCACCTCCGTCCCCGACCGGCGCACGGTCGCGGTGGTGCTCGCAGGCGGCGAGACGGTGCTCGCGCGGGCGGTCGTCGGTGCCGACGGCTCCGCCAGCCGCATAGGCGCCCATGTCGGCGTCAAGATGGACCAGGTCGACCTGGGCCTTGAGGCCGAGATCCCGGTCCCCCCGGAGGTGGCCGAGGACTGGGCGGGCCGCGTACTGATCGACTGGGGCCCGTTGCCGGGCAGTTACGGCTGGGTCTTCCCGAAGGGCGAGACCCTGACGGTCGGTGTGATCTCCGCGCGCGGTGACGGCGGTGCCACCAAGCGCTATCTCGAGGAGTTCATCGGCCGGCTCGGTCTGGCCGGGTTCGAACCGAGCATCTCCTCCGGGCACCTGACGCGCTGCCGTGCCGACGACTCCCCGCTCTCCCGCGGCCGGGTGGTGGTCTGCGGCGACGCCGCGGGCCTGCTGGAGCCCTGGACCCGCGAGGGCATCTCCTTCGCCCTGCGGTCGGGCCGCCTCGCGGGCGAGTGGGCGGTGCGCATCTCCGAGTCGCACGACGCGGTCGACGCCCGGCGCCAGGCGCTCAACTACGCGTTCGCGGTCAAGGCCGGACTCGGGGTGGAGATGGGGGTGGGCCGACGCATGCTCGGCATCTTCGAGAAGCGCCCCGGTCTGCTGCATGCCGCCCTCACCACCCTCCCGCCGGCGTGGAACACCTTCGCCCGCATCACTCGCGGTTCGACCTCGCTCGCCGAGATCGTTCGCACCCATCCGCTGGCCCGTCGTGCGCTAGAGTCTTTCGACCGCTCCTGATCTTCATCTGTCCATCTACTGCCTGCCTTAAAGAGGGTGTTGAGGGGCAGACACCTTCTTGGAGGTAGCCCTGACATGCCGTTGAGGAATGAAGAAGGCCGACTGCCCTGGTGGGCCCGGTGGTTGACCGGGCTCATAGTGCTGGCGGGCCTGCTGCTGCTGGTCGCCAAAGCCGACCTGATACCCGGCCTGCCCAACCCGTTCGCCGAGGAGACCCACGACCGCACCGGCCCGGTGGTGCTCAAGGCGATCCAGGACATGAACCGCTTCGAGGGAGCCAGCGGCGACTTCCAGGTCGTCGTCGACCTGGAGAAGGACGCCAAGTTCCTCCCCGACGCCGTGCGCGGCCGGCGCACGCTCTACGTCGGCGCAGGCAGCGTCGACGCCTATGTGGACCTCGGGGATGTGGGCCCTAAGGGCGTCGAGATCACCGACGACCGCAAGTCGGCGGTGCTGACCCTGCCGCACGCCCAGTTGGAGCGCACCTCGCTCGACCCCGACCGTTCCTACATCGTCGCCGAGGAGCGGGGCTTCTTCGACCGTCTTGGCGACTTCTTCTCCTCGCACCCCAATGACGAGCAGCAGATCCAGCAGCTGGCAGCGAAGAAGATCCAGGACGCGGCCAAGCAGACGGAGCTGGCGAAGCGGGCGGAGACCAACACCCGCGCCATGCTGGAGCGTCTGCTGATCTCGCTAGGGTTCGAGAAGGTGGAGGTCCGGTTCAGCTGACGGCCGTGATCCGGAAGACGGGGTGCTTGGGGGCTATCGCGCGCAGCTCCTCGTCGGTGGAATCGGGCCCGACGCCTCCGAAGAACACGCCGACCTCCGCCTTCCAGCGCTTGAGGTAGGCACGCAGCACCTCGGGCTTGACATCGTCGGCCACCTCGGTGGCGGTGAACTCCTCCACGTTCTTGCCCAGCAGGAGTTGACCGCCACCGGCGGCCCGCATGTTGTGGGTCCACTGGACGTGGCCGCGGGGAGCGACGAGGAAGCGCTCCCCGTCCACGGTGAGCAGGTTCACCGGCGTACGGCGCCATTCCCCGCTCTTGCGGCCCTTGACCGCCAGCACGCGCGAACCCCACACGCTCAGACCGCGCCGGGTGAGCCAGGCGACGAAGCGGTTGAAGACGTGGACGGTGAACCAACCCGGCTTCATGACGTGCTCGGACACGGTGACTCCTCCGAAAAGTGTGAGCGGTGCTCTCGTCTGAGAACAGTGTGCAGCAGTCGGTGAGGCAAAAGCAAGAGCACTGCTCTGAATCTTGGTCGATCTCTCCGATCCGTTTACACTGATCCGCATGGGTGTGATCAAGACGGCCAGGGAACGGGCTCGCGGCGAAGTGACCGCCGCCATCAAGGAAGAAGCGCGCCGGCAACTCGCCGACGAGGGAGCCGCGCGTCTGTCGCTCCGCTCGGTGGCCCGGGAGCTGGGCATGGTCTCCTCGGCCCTCTACCGCTACTTCCCCAACCGGGACGTGCTGCTCACCGCGCTGATCGTCGACGCTTACGACGCCGTCGGCGCCGCCGCCGAGACCGCGTTCGAGGGCGTGGGGGACGCCGACCCCGTCACGAGCTGGACCGTCGTCGGCCGTGCCGTGCGCGGCTGGGCGCTGGAACATCCCCATGAGTACGCCCTGATCTACGGCTCTCCGGTGCCCGGCTACAACGCCCCGCTCGACACCATCGGCCCGGCTTCCCGGGTCGCGCTCGTGCTCCTCACGGTGGCGGAAAGGGCCCACGCCACCGGCCGGCTCGCCCTGCCCGCGCCGGACGCGCCGATCAGCGAAGGGGTGCGCGCCGACGCCTGGCGGCTCGTCAAGGATCTGGACCAGGACCTGCCACCGCAGGCGCTCCCGGCGCTGATCGCCGCATGGGCCCAGCTCTTCGGCCTCATCGGCTTCGAGCTCTTCGGCCAGTTCAACAATGTCGTCGAGGCGCGGGACGAGTTCTTCGACCACGCGATGGCGGCTCTGGCGCACCAGGCCGGTCTGCGCAGCGACCCCGTACTCCCGGGGGAGTAGACGAGGTCACCGCCGTGATCGGACGCCGACCCCCGGCCCGCCGTTCTAGCGTGGCGGCATGAGCGACGACGAAGCCGGACACACGCCGTCCGGCGGCAGCCTCCGCCGGCGTCCGCCGTGGGCCCGCCAGGACGACCCGCGGCGCGGCGGCGGGGACGGCCTGCCGCGCCGCCCCTGGATCGCGTCGGTCGTCCTCGCGTTCGTCCAGGTGGTCGGCACGACCGCCGCTTCGCACAACGGCACCGGTCATGTCCCGCTGGACCACTTCGGCTACCCGCTGCTGCTCGCGGGCCCCATCGCCCTGCTGTGGCGCCGGCGCGCGCCCGTCGTGGTCGCCGCCGTCGTGTCCGCGGTGACGCTGGTCTACCTCGCCGCGGGCTACGCCTACGGGCCGGTCTTCCTCAGCGTCGTCGCCGCCTACTTCTCGGCTGTGGCCGCCGGGCGGCGCCGTTCCGTCTTCGTCGTGGCGGCCTGCCTTTACACGGCCTACGTGCTCGTCACGTTGTGGCTCTACCGCTATCTGCCGCCCAGCGGGGACCACCGGGCCTCATGGGCGCAGGTGTCCGGCGCGGCGGCGTGGCTGCTGGCCATCCTCGCCGTGGCCGAGCTGTGGCGGCTGCGCCGCGAGAGCTATGTGCGCGAGCGACGGGAACGGGCCGAGGAGGCCCGCCGGCGGGCCGACGAGGAGCGGTTGCGGATCGCCCGTGAACTCCACGACGTCCTGGCGCACAGCATCTCGGTGATCAATGTGCAGGCGGGTGTCGCCCTCGCGCTCATGGACGAACGCCCCGAACAGGCACGCCAGGCCCTCACGACCATCAAGGCTGCCAGCAAGGAGGCGCTCGGCGAGGTCCGCCAGGTCCTCGGCACGCTCCGGGCGCCGGGAGAGGCGCCCCGGTCGCCGGCGCCGGGCCTGGACCGCCTGCCGGAACTGCTGGAACAGGCGGCCGGCGCCGGACTCGGCGTCGAAGTGACGCGCGAGGGAACCGCCGTCCCCCTGCCTCCCGGCGTCGACCTCGCGGCCTTCCGCATTGTCCAGGAGGCGCTGACCAACATCATCCGGCACTCGGGGTCGCGCGGGGCGCGGCTCACGATCGTCCATCGCGCGCGCGAGATCGAACTGTGCGTCGTCGACGACGGCCCCGCCACGGCGACCGCCGCGCCGTCCCAGGAGGCCGGTGGCGGCAACGGGCTGCTCGGCATGCGGGAACGCGCCGCCGCGCTGGGCGGCGACGTGGCGGCGGGCCCCCGTCCGGGCGGCGGCTTCCGGGTGCTGGCCCGGCTGCCCTTCGACACCGTCGCGGCGCCGGCCGTCCACGACAAGGAGATCAGATGATCCGGGTGGTGCTCGCCGACGACCAGGTGCTGGTGCGCGCCGGATTCGCCGCACTGCTGGACGCCCAGCCCGACATCGAGGTCGTCGGGGAGGCCCCCGACGGCTCGGAGGCCGTCCGACTGGTGCGCGAACTGGCCCCGGACGCCGTGCTGATGGACATCCGCATGCCGGTCATGGACGGCTTGGAGGCCACCCGCCGGATCACCGAGGACCGGGCGCTCGCGCAGGTCAAGGTGGTCATCCTCACCACCTTCGAGCTGGACGAGTACGTCTTCGAGGCCATCCGGGCCGGTGCCTCGGGCTTCCTGGTCAAGGACACCGAGCCCGAGGAACTGGTGCGCGCGGTCCGGGCGGTGGTGGACGGCGACGCGCTGCTCTCGCCGGGGGTGACCCGGCGCCTGATCGCGGAGTTCGCGGCCCGCTCCAAGGCACCCGCGGCCGCGACGGAGCTGGAACGGCTCACCGAGCGCGAACGGGAGGTGATGGCCCTGGTGGGGATCGGGCTGTCGAACGAGGAGATCGCCCGTCGCCTGGTGGTCAGCCCGCTGACCGCCAAGACGCACGTCAGCCGGACCATGGTCAAGCTCGGCGCCCGCGACCGGGCCCAACTGGTGGTCCTGGCCTACGAGTCCGGCCTGGTACGGCCCGGCTGGCTCGGTTAGGCCGTCCGGACCCGCGCCCCCGTTCGCCGCGCGGGTCCGGACGGTGTTCCGGGCGTCAGTCGCCCACGGAGACCCGCTCGGCCCCGGCGGCCTTCCGCGAGCCGTCGGAGGAGGCGACGACGAACCCGTACGAGGCCCGGCGGCGCAGCCCGGTCAGCGTGATCAGCAGACCGGCCAGCGCGATGACGCTGACGACGACCAGTCCGGGCCGGAAGCTGTCGAGCACCGCCTGCGGAGTGGCGGGGTCGTGCCCGCCGCCCGCGGTGATCGCCGCCGTCACGACGGCCAGGAAGATCGCGCCGCCCACCTGGAACGAGGTGTTGAGCAGTCCGGAGACCATGCCCTGCTCCTCGTCGCGCACGCCGTTGGTGGCCTGGATGTTGAGCGACGGGAAGACCAGCGCGCAGGCCGCGCCGAGCAGCAGCATCGAGGGCAGGATGACCGCGGCGTAGTCCGGGGACAGGTCGATCCGCAGGAAGAGCGCATAGCCGACGAAGAGCAGGGTGAACCCCGTGGCGATCACGCGGGGTGTGCCGAAGCGGTCCACCAGCGGCCCGATGCGCGTCGAGGCGAGAGCGACGAGGCCGCCCGCGGGAAGGAAGGCGAGCGCCGTCTGCAGCGCGGACCATCCGAGCAGGGACTGCATGTACTGGGTGACGAGGAACTGGAAGCCCACGTAGGAGCCGAAGAACGCGGCGCCTCCGAGGTTGGCACGGATCTGCTGCGGCGAGCGCAGGACGCCCAGCCGGATCAGCGGGTGGCTGCTGCGGTGCTCGATGACGACGAACGCGGTGAGCAGGACGGCGACGGCGGCGAAGGAGAGCAGGGTGCGCGCCGAACTCCAGCCCGCCTCGGGCGCGGATACAACCGTGTAGACGAGGAGCAGCATCGAGGTCGTGCCGGTGAGGGCGCCGGGCAGGTCGTAGCCCCGGCCCGCGCCCTTCTCGCGCGGACTCGACGGGATCAGGCGCAGTCCCGCGACGAGCGCCAGGATCGCGACGGGGGCGGGCAGCAGCATGGTCCAGCGCCACCCCACCTCGGTGAGCAGCCCGGAGAGCACCAGGCCCATCGAGAAGCCGGTCGCGCCGCAGGTGGTGTAGATGCTGAGGGCCCGGTTGCGGACCGGGCCCTCCGGGAACGTCGTGGTGATGATCGACAGTCCGGCGGGGGCGGTGAACGCGGCGCTCAGGCCCTTGATGAAGCGGGTGGCGATGAGCAGTTCGCCGGAGTCGACGAGGCCGCCCAGCAGGGAGGCGGCGGCGAACACGCCCAGCGCGATCAGGAAGACCCGGCGCCGGCCGAGCAGGTCGGCGGCGCGGCCGCCGAGGAGCAGCAGGCCCCCGTAGCCGAGGATGTAGCCGCTGACGACCCATTGCAGGGACGAGGTGGTCAGATCGAGGTCCTGGGCGATCGACGGCAGGGCCACGCCGACCATCGAGACGTCCAGGGCGTCGAGGAAGAGCGCGGCGCAGAGCACGAGCAGGGTGCCCCACTGGCGAGCGCTCCAGCGGCCTTCCGTACCGGGGACGGTGGTGTCGGGAGAGGTCATGCCGAGGAGACTACATGCACATGCATCAAATGCAAATGCATTTAATGTGTGTACATCGAATGGTGGAATTCTGCTATCCTGCGCGCATGACCGGCGTGAAAAGTGAGCATGTGCTCGTGGAGCGGTGGCGGGAGGTCCTTGCCCTGCACGCGCGGACCGCGTGCGAGCTCGACCGCGAACTGCACCAGCTGGGCCTCGGCGCGAGCGACTTCGAGGTGCTCGACATCCTCGCGGAGGGCGGCCCGGAGGAGGACTGCACCTTCCGCGTCCAGGAGCTCGCCGACCGCGTTCACCTGAGCCAGAGCGCGCTGTCCCGCCTGGTCGGCCGGCTGGAGAAGGAAGGGCTGGTCAGCCGGGGGATCTGCAGTGAGGACAGGCGGGGAGTCCGGGTCGGGCTGACGGACGCCGGGCGCGTGCGCCACGAAGAGGCCAGGCCCCTCCAGCGTGCCGTCCTGGAGCGGATCCTCGGTGAGTCCTGACCCTCGGCGGGTCTGCCTGGGCGGTTCCCGGGCGTTCAGCGGGCGGCGGGCTTGCGTCGCACGTAGAGCTGCTTGCGCACCTTGGCGACGGTCGTGCCGTCGGCGGCGACGACGTCGTTCTCGAACCACATCAGCGCCTTGTCGCCGTCCGCGGTGAGGGCGCGCATCTCGTCCAGACGGTCCTCGGTGAGCTTGAAGTCGGCGAACACGTCACCGCGGCCGGGCGAGACGAAGTCGATCTCGGCGGCGCGGTGCCACACCAGGTAGTCCCGGCCGAGGCGGTTCATCGCCAGCAGCATCCAGAACGGGTCGGCCATCGAGAAGAGCGAGCCGCCGAAGTGGGTGCCCACGTAGTTGCGGTTGAACCGGTGCAGGCGCAGCCGCACCCGGGCCGAACTCCAGTCGTCGGCGATGTCGAGCACCCGGATGCCCGCGAAGAGGTAGGGCGGCCACCAGTTGATCGCGCGGCGAAGGGTCGCGGGTGCGAGGGAGCGTCGTGCCATGGGGTGACGGTAGCACGCGAAGTTACTCGTCGGTAATGCGGCGCCTGCCGGCGTCCGTCAGGTGACGGCCCCCGTGCGCCGCCACAGCGCCACCAGCGAAATGTCGCCGCTGACCTGGAGCTTCTCGTACGGAGCCCGGTTCCACAGGGCGAGATACAGGTCGGCGGCGGTGCCGCTCACCGTGCAGTCCGCGGCCCCCTCGCCCGCCTGCTCGACCACCAGGGGTTCCGCGGAGAGGCGGGCCAGCCAGTCCGCCCGCCCCTCCGGCAGGTCGACCGCGCGGACCCGGAGCGTCCCCGGGGCCTCGGTACGTACCCGGCTCTTCGGCCGCGTGTGGAAGCCCGTCAGCAGCTCGTCGATGCCGTCGGCAGCGAAGGCGGGGTCGACGGGGGAGGGGGCGCGGCCCGCCGCGATCTCCGCGTCGACGCGGTGCACGGCCGTCTCGTGCGCCTGCCGCCGGGCCCAGAAGCCGAGCGGGGAATCGGCCCGCAGGAAGTACCAGCACTCCAGGTCCTGCGGGGCGGTCTCCAGCGCGGTCACGAGCCGCTCGTGCCCGTCCCTGAACCAGCCGAGCAACTCCCGGTCGTCCGCCGGAGTCTCGGCCGTGATCGGCTCCGGCCGCATCCGTCCCTCGGCGACGAACCGGGTCGCCCAGCGGTGCACGGTCCCCTGATGGCGGACCAGGTCGCGCACCCGCCAGTCCGGGCACGGCGGCACGGCGGCGTCCAGACCGGCACGCTCGGCGGCGTCCGCCAGCAGCGTGCCGTTCCGCCGGAGCGTCTCGATGAACTCGGCAGTCTCCATGACGCGATTGTGGCACCGGGGTCGGACAACGGGGCTCCGCACGACGGTCAGCGCGGCTGCGGACGTCGCTTCCTGGCCCGTGCGACGATCCCCAGCACCACGGCGTTCAGCACGGCCGCGAGCAGCGCGGCGAGGACGGCGGTCCACCAGCCGCCCCAGCCGTACGCGGCGTCGGCCGCGTCCTGCCCGCCTGCGGCGGCGAGCAACCGCCAGAACATGGGCATCCAGGGCAGGGTCAGCAGCACGAGCCAGACCCCGGACAGCGTCGCGTCCTCGTGCGAGACGAAGGCCGTGTCGACCAGCAGGAACACCAAAGCCGCGGCCACCAGGCCCAAGTACACGCGCGAGAGGCGCTCTCGGTACACCGACCGGGCCGCTGCCCGGAGCCGGTGAGGAATCGACATGTCTCCTCCAGGCGGCTGCGCGCGATCCACAGAGCCCACCACGATGGCTCTGCCGGCGGCCCCGTGGGTGGAGATGATGCGTCAGTTTCCGTCGGATCCCGCGAGGTGCCGCGCCGCGCCCGCGATGGCGGCGGCCGTCGCGGCGAGCGCGGCGACCGTGGTCAGCGCGACGGGCAGGCCGAAGGCGTCGGTGAGGAAGCCGATCGCCGGCGGACCCAGCAGGAAACCGCCGTACCCCAGCGTCGAGGCCGTCGCCACGCCGCTCGGCCCGCCCAGGGCGCCTGCCCGGGCGATCGCCACGGGAAAGATGTTGGCCAGGCCGAGGCCGGTCAGCGCGAACCCCGTCAGCACCAGCCACACCGCCGGTGCGAGGGCCGCGACCAGCATGCCGGCGCAGGCCGTCAGCCCGCCCATGACGACCGCGCGCGTCGGTCCGAGGCGCATCAGCAGGGCCGTTCCCGACAGGCGGCCGACCGTCATGGCGAGCGTCACCGCGGCGTAGCCCGCCGCGGCCAGGGCGGGTCCGGTGTGCAGATCGTCCTGAAGGTGCAGCGGGCCCCACTCGGCGAGCGCGCCCTCGCCGTAGGCCGTGCAGAGGGCGATCAGCCCGAACACCGCGACCGGCCACGCCGTGCGCGCGCGAGATCCCTTCGCGCCGGGCGTGTCGCGTGTGCCCGTCGCCGTTGCGCCTGAGGGGGTTTCCGCAGGTCCCGCCGGGGTGTACGCGAGCAGTGCCCGCCCGAGGAGCGCCGTTGCCGCCAGGCCGAACGCCGCGACCGCGTACAGGTGCTGCGTCGGCGTCAGATGAGTGGCCAGCGGGCCGCCCACGGAGGCACCGATCAACCCGCCCAGGCTGTACGCCGCGTGGAAACCCGGCATGATGGGGCGCCGCAACGCGGCCACCACGTCGACCGCGAGGCTGTTCATCGCCACATTCATGCCGCCGAAGCCCACGCCGAGGAGCAGCAGCACCAGGCCCAGGGCCAGAGGGGAGTGGGTCATCGGGGGCAGCGCCACGCTCAGTGACAGAACGACGGCCGTGGCGATCGTGACCGGGCCCGCGCCGAAGCGCCGGCACAGCCGGCCGCTCGGGATCATCGTTCCCAGGGCGCCCGCCGACACGCCGAGCAGTGCGAGGCCGAGCGCCCCGGCGGACGCGCCCACCTGCTCCTTGACCGCCGGGATGCGCACCACCCAGCCGGCGAAGACGAAGCCGTCGAGGGCGAAGAAGGCCGTCAGCGCGATGCGCAGCCGTCGAAGAGGGGCCGGGGTGGGGATGTGATCTTGCCCGGCGAGTACGCTCCGTATTTTGTTTACGCTCGGCACAAAGTGAGAATAGGACTGTGACCCAGACTCGGACAAGGTTGGAGAGAGGCCGGGGCGCGCTCGGTCCCGCGCTGGCGCTTGTGCACACGGGACGCGCGCCCACCCGCGCCGTGCTCACCGCCGAACTCGGCGTGACCCGGGCGACGGCGGGTGCCGTCGCCTCCGAACTCGAGGCGCTGCGGCTGATCCAGGTCGACACCCGGCCGGGCGGCCCGGTGGGTGCCCAGGGACGTCCCTCGCACCGCCTGGCGGTCAACCCCGAGGGCCCGGTCGTGCTCGCCGCGCAGATCCACACCGACGGATTCCGGGCCGCGCTCGTCGGGCTGGGCGGTCACATCGTCGCGACGGCGCCGGTCACCATGGCCGTGCCCGCCGATCCCGCCCATGTGCTCGCCGACGTGGTCGCGGCCGGCGCACGGCTGTTGAGCGAGCACGGGCGGGTCTGTGTCGGGGCCGGCCTCGCCGTGCCCTCGGCGGTCGCCGAGCCCGAGGGCACGGCGCTCAACCCGCTGCACCTGGAGTGGCCGGCCGGTGCGCCGGTGCTGGAGATCTTCCGGGAGCAGGTCGCCCGCGGCGGCATCACGGCACCGGCGGGCACGCCGCCGCTGTGCTTCGTCGGCAACGACGTCAACGTCGCCGCGCTCGCCGAGCACCGCCATGGTGCGGGGAGCGGCGCCGAGCACCTGCTGGTGGTCGCCACCGGCCACCGCGGTGTCGGCGGCGCCCTGGTGCTGCACGGCAAACTGCACACCGGCAGTGCGGGGCTCGCCCTGGAGGTCGGTCACCTCACGGTCAACCCCGAAGGGCGCGCCTGCCATTGCGGCAGCCGGGGATGCCTCGACGTCGAGGTCGACCCGCTGGCCTTCCTGGAGGAGGCGGGCCGGGCTCCCGGACCGGAGGTCTCGCTCCTCGAGCAGTCGGTCACGCTGCTCCGTGAGGAGTACGAGGACCCGGCCGTCCGCCGGGCCGCGCACGTTCTGATCGACCGTCTGGGCCTGGGCCTGGCCGGACTGGTCAACGTCCTCAACCCCGACCGGATCCTGCTCGGCGGCCTCCACCGTTCGCTGCTCGACGCCGACCCCGAACGTCTGCGGGCCGTCATCGCCGACCGCAGCCTGTGGGGACGCAGCGGCAGCGTGCCGGTGCTCGCCTGCGCCCTGGACCACAACAGCCTTGTCGGCGCGGCGGAACTGGCCTGGCAGCCGGTCCTCGACGACCCGCTGACGGCCCTCGGCGTATAGTCCCGCCGGAGCGGCGGTCAGAACAGCGGCTCAGGGGGCTCGTCCGTCCGGCTCAACGGCCGCATCGGCGGGGTGGGCAGGCCCTGGGCCGCGGCCGTGAGGGGCCAGCCCGCGGCCAAGTGGGCGTCCAGGAGCACCACATCAGCGGCTCCTTCCGGCAGCCGGACGTAGAGGTCGGCGCCCGCCACCGCCTCCACGGTGCCGACGAGGGCGGTGCCGGGGCGGAGGCCGGACACCGCCGTCGCGGCGCGCGGCGGACGAGGCTCCAGCCCGAACACGGCGGCGTGGTCAACCACTTCGAACGGGCACGGCGCCAGCGTGTCGCACCAGTCGGGCACGGCGAAAGCGGCCTCGCGCACCGCGCGCAGCTCCGCGTGCCGTACGTCCGGCGGTGACGGCGTGTCACGGGCGGCGCGCTTCGCGGAGGTGCTCACCCGGTCGGGTACGCCCAGGGCCGTGCCGAGCACGGACTCCGCGCGCCGGGCCGCGATCAGCGGTCCCCGGCCGAGGAACGAGAAGCACAAGGCGGCCTGTTCGAGCAACCGGGCGGTACCGCGCTCGGCGGCGGTGATGCCGACCTTGCACAACCCGGGCCCGAACCAGGCCAGATACAGCGCGTAGGGCCGCGGGTCGTCCAGCCGGGTGTCGGCGGCCACCGACCGCGAGCGGTCCAGCGCCGCGCACTCCTCGCACTGGTCGCGCCGGGCCTGCGGCGGCAGCGTCCGCGCCCGCGGGCAGGGCGTCCACCGGCCGGACCGCCGCACCCCGAGGCACAGCCGTTCCGCGTCCGGTTCCACGGCGAGGGCCAGCGGCTCGCCCAGGCGCACCGGACTGCTCCGGTCGCCGTGCCCGGGGTGCCACCACGCCCAGGCCGGGCCGTCGGACCGCCATCGCAGACCTGCGCACCGCCACATGATCCGCATGCTAGGCGCAGCCACTGACAGCCGGCGTACTCCACAGGGGGTAGCCGCGGTGCCGCTGGCCGTACGACGACCCGGCGGCCCCCGGCGACCAGGCTCGGTGACGGCACACGATCCGCCGTCACCAAGGAGATGAGTCCGCATGGACACCACCGCACTGATCCCGCTCGCCGACCACTGGGACGGCGGCGGCCCCGGCCCCTGGATCCTGTTCTTCCCGCTGATCTGGGCCGCCGTCATCGCGGGCGTCATCCTGCTGCGCCATACCCTCTGGCGCACGTCCGGGCGCGGGAGCGGCCCCTGGCACACCCGTGCCGCACTCACCGAGCACTCGCCCATCGCGATCCTGGGGCGCCGGTTCGCCTCAGGCGAGATCGACGAGGACGAGTACTGGCGCCGTCTGTCCGTCCTGGACGAGCAGTTCGGCCGCGGCGCCAAGGGCGGCGACCGATGACCGCCGCCCGCGTCGTCGACGCGGTCAAGCTCTACGGCTCGGGCGACGCCCGGGTCCGGGCGCTCGACGGCGTCACCGTCGACTTCCCCGCGGGGCGCTTCACCGCGATCATGGGGCCGTCCGGATCCGGCAAGTCCACGCTCATGCACTGCGCGGCGGGACTCGACACCCTCAGCTCCGGCAGCGCCTTCATCGGCGACACGGAACTCGGCACCCTGGGCGACCGGCAGTTGACGCTGCTGCGCCGCGAACGGATCGGCTTCGTCTTCCAGGCGTTCAACCTCGTGCCGACGCTCGACGTCGCGGAGAACATCACGCTCCCGCTGGACCTGGCAGGTGCCCGGCCCGACCGCGCCTGGGTGGACGCACTCATCGACGTCGTGGGCCTGGGTGACCGGCTGCGCCACCGCCCTGCCGAGCTCTCCGGAGGCCAGCAGCAGCGGGTCGCCCTCGCCAGGGCGCTGGCCGGCCGCCCTGACGTGGTGTTCGCCGACGAGCCGACCGGGAACCTCGACTCGGGCTCCGGGGAGGAGGTGCTGCGGCTGCTGGGCCGCGCCGTGCACGAGATGGGCCGCACGGTCGTCATGGTCACCCACGACCCGGTCGCCGCAGGCCACGCCGACGAGGCGGTCTTCCTCGCGGACGGACGCCTGGTGGACCGGATGCCCGACCCCACCTCGCAGAAGGTCCTGGACCGGATGAAGGCCTTCGACGGCACCAGGGGCACGGATTCCCGCCTGCCCATGGCCCAGGGAGCGGGGTCGTGAGCGGTTCCGCGCGCGCTTCGCTGCGCCTGAGTCTGTCGTCCTTGCGGGCGAACAAACGGCGCTTCGCGGGCACCTTCGCGGCGGTGTTCCTCGGCGTCGCCTTCCTCGCGGGCACCATGGTCATGGGCGACACCCTGAGGGCGAGTTTCGGCGTTTTGTTCGCGAATGCCAACACGGGTGTCTCCGTCGTCGTGCGCAGTGCGGACGTCGTGACCGTCGCGGGAGAGGGACTGGGGACACGAGAGCCCGTCGACACGTCCCTCGCCGCACGGCTGCTCGGCGTACCCGGCGTGGCCGCCGCCGCCCCGGACATCGAGGGCGCGGGACAGCTGATCGGCGGCGACGGGGAGCCGATCGGAGGGCAGGGCCCGCCCACCCTCGCCGGGAACTGGATCGACGACCCGGAACTCAACCCGTACGCCATGGTCGAGGGCAGGGCCCCCAGGACGGCCGGGGAGGCCGTGGTCAACCGCGGAGCCGCCAGGACGGGCGGCCTGCACGTCGGAGACACCACGGTGCTGCGCACACCGGACCCCGTTCGGGTGAAGATCGTGGGCCTGGTGACGTTCGGCGGTGAGGACGGGATGGGGCAGACCACCTTCACCGGTCTCTCCCGGGCCGACGCCGAGCGGTATCTGATGCCCGGGCCCGGCAAGGCGTCCGCCATCAAGGTCCGTGCCGGACCGGGGGTCGGTCAGCGGCAGCTCGCCGACCGGGTGACGCGCATACTGCCCGCCGGCGTGGAGGCCATCACGGGACAGCAGGCGACCGACGAGAACCTCGACCAGGTCTCCGGCCGCTTCCTGTCGCTGTTCACCACGCTGCTCACGGTGTTCGCCGGCATCGCGCTCCTGGTGGCGACCTTCAGCATCCACAACACCTTCGCGATCGTCGTGGCCCAGCGCACCCGCGAGAACGCCCTCCTGAGGGCGCTCGGGGCCTCCCGCCGCCAGGTGGTCGGCGCGACGCTCACGGAAGCCGTCGCCGTTGCCTGTGTCTCCTCCCTGGCAGGGCTGCTCGGGGGTATCGGCATCGCCGCCGGACTTCAGGCGCTGTTCCCCGCCGTCGGCTTCCCGTTCCCCGACGGAGGGCTGGTCGTCCACGCCGCCGCGCTGGCCGTGCCGTTCGCCGTCGGGCTGGTCGTCTGCGCCGGCTCGGCAGTGGTGCCGGCCGTCCGCGCGGGTCGCACCGCCCCGCTCGCGGCACTGCGGGAGACCGAGGCGGACCACTCAGGCGCTGTGCGGGGCCGGGCCGCGCTGGGCGCACTGCTCGGCGCCGCCGGTGCCGCCCTGACGGTCGCGGGGGCGACGGATCCGAACGTGTGGCTCACGGCGGCGGGCGCGGCCTCGGTCGCCGTGGCGTTCGTGGTGCTCGGCCCCGTCGCCTCCTCCTACGCCGTACGGGTCCTGGGAGCGCCAGTGGCCCGGCTGAGGGGTGTGACGGGTGCGCTGGCACGCCGCAACGCCTTGCGCAGCCCGAGGCGCACTGCGGCCACGGCGACCGCGCTCATGATCGGCGTCGCGGTGGTGTCGCTCTTCACCGTGTTCGGCGCCTCGCTCAAGGCGACCACGGACCAGACCGTTTCCCGCACCTTCGCGGGCGATGTCGCGGTGACGGCGTCCGGCTTCGGAGCCGGGGCCAACGGTCTGAGCCCGGGTCTCGCCCCGGCGGTGGCCGCGCTCCCCGAAGTGGCGACCGCGGTCGGGCTCGGCAAAGGTGTCGCCGAAGTCGACGGCGGTGGGCGGCGGCTGACCGTCACCGACCCGGGCGCTCTCTCCCGCGTCCTCGACCTCGGCGCCGTCGACGGCTCGCTCGGTGCCCTGGGACGCGACGGCATCGCGGTCTCCCGCCACGAGGCCGACAGGCGCGGCTGGACACGGGGCAGCACCACGGTGCTCACGTTCGCCGACGGCGACCGGCAGACGTTCACCGTGCGCGCGGTCTACCAGGAGACAGGGCTCACCGGCGACTACGTCGTCACGCGCGCCGCCTGGGCGCCGCACAAGGTGCAGGATTCCGACGACCTCGTCGCGGTCGCCTTCAAGGGCGGCGTCACCACGGACGAGGGCAAGGCCGCGGTCGCGAAGGTCGCCGGCCGCTACGGCAACCCGCGGGTGCAGACCCGAGCGGAGTACGCGGACTCCGCCGCCTCGGGCGTCGACATCATGCTCACCCTGGTCTACGCCCTGCTGGCGCTGGCCGTGCTGATCGCCCTGCTCGGCATCGCCAACACGCTCACCCTCGCCGTCCACGAACGCACCCGTGAACTCGGGCTGTTGCGGGCGGTGGGCCAGACGCGGGCACAACTGCGCGCCATGGTGCGCTGGGAGAGCGTGCTCGTCGCGGCCTTCGGCACCGCGGGCGGACTGGCCCTCGGCGCCTTCCTCGGCTGGGCCCTGGTGCGGGCCTCGGACAGCGCCGGCACCGGGGCTTTTGCGGTGCCCCCGGTGCAGCTCGCCGTCGTCCTGCTGGTCGGGCTGGTGGCCGGCGTCCTGGCCGGCTGGCGCCCGGCCCGCCGGGCCGCCCGCCTGGACGTGCTCCGGGCCATCGCCGCGGAGTGACTCCGCGGGCGACGACCTCGTGGTCCACGGCCGCCGTGCCCCACCCGGGGTGCGGCGGCCGCGTGGGTCACACCAGCAGCGGTACGGCGTCCGCGGCCTCGCGCCCGGCCTCGGGGGTCCAGTCCTCGGACGGCTCCGGCAGGGCGGTCTCCGCACGCGGCGAGAGCTTGCGTGCGGCCATCGCCGTCGGCTCGGCGTGCTGCCGCGCCGGGACCGTGGTCTCCGCGCGCAGGGTGAACCACACCACCTTGCCGCCGCCGGGCAGCGACTCGGTCCCCCAGCTGTCACTCATCGAGACGACCATGGCCAGGCCGCGGCCACAGGTGGCCAGCGGTTCGAAGTCACGGACGCGCGGCAGGCGCGGATCGTTGTCCGATACGGCGACGGTGAGCCACCCCGACGCAAAGCTCAGCTCGACGGAACAGCGCTTGTCCGGCCGGGCGTGCCGGTGGACGTTCGCGAGCAGTTCGGTGATACCCACCAAGGTGGGGTCTATCAGGGGATGCAACCGCCAGTACCGCAGCTGGGCGGCCACGATACGGCGGACCTGCTGGATCCGGGATGGCAGTGCCTCCAGCTCCAGAGCGCACTGCCGGTGGTTTCCTTCGGTGCTGATCACGGCTGCGACTCCCTCCGCGGGAGAGCGCGGCCCCTTTGACCGGGGCCGTGCCCCGCCCCGCATGGAATGGGAACACCTTTGCGGGATTGCTGTGAGTGACTGCTGCAGTGACTCCGTGATGCCCCTACAGGGTCACCCCGATGGATGCGGTCCGCAACTCCGTGTACGCGGAGAGTCCCATTCCGTTCCGGGTCAGTGCCGGTTGGTGACCTTTTGTCGGGCCGTGTGCAGCGCTTCCATGAAGCGGCCGGCCGAAGTGGCGCCCTGCTGGCGCAGAGTGAGCAGGTATCCGGTCCCGTTGAGTCTGGCCAGGGTCCGCCGCTTCACGGCGAAGCGCGTGGTCAGGGCCCGCACGTCCTCCACCGGGGCGCTGTCGATCTCCCGGCCGCGGCTGGTGAGCAGCACCAGCCGGCCGTCGCGGATCAGGACCTGACCGCCGCGGGTCAGCGAGCGCAGGCGCCGTCCGATGCGCACTCCTGTCGCGGTGAACTCCGCCTCGGCCACGGTGATCCCCTCCTCGGTCCGAAGGCAGTCTGCCCGGCCCGGGCTGCCGCGCACCAGGGGCTGCCTATGATCGGCACCACAGGACGGAAGGAAGGCGAGCGGGTGAGCACCATCGAGCAGGGCGACGACGGGACGGGCGCGGGCAAGGGAGCGGCCGTGCCACCGACGTCCACGCTGGACGTGGACCGCACCGATCCCGCGTACCGGGCCTGGCTGAAAGACGCCGTGCGCAAGGTGCAGGCCGACGCCAACCGCTCCGCCGACACGCACCTGCTGCGCTTCCCGCTTCCCGAGGCGTGGGGCATCGATCTGTACCTCAAGGACGAGTCGACCCACCCGACGGGCAGCCTCAAGCACCGGCTCGCCCGCTCCCTGTTCCTCTACGGCCTGTGCAACGGCTGGATCCGGCCGGGCAAGCCGGTCATCGAGGCGTCCAGCGGTTCCACGGCCGTGTCGGAGGCGTACTTCGCGGCACTGATCGGGGTGCCCTTCATCGCGGTCATCCCGCGCACCACGAGCTGGGAGAAGCAGCGGCTCATCGAGTTCCACGGCGGGCAGTGCCACCTGGTCGACGATCCGCGCACGGTGTACGAGGTGTCCGCCCGCCTGGCGCAGGAGACCGGCGGCCACTACATGGACCAGTTCACCTACGCCGAACGCGCCACGGACTGGCGCGGCAACAACAACATCGCGGAGTCGATCTACCAGCAACTGCGGATGGAACGGAACCCCTGCCCGGCCTGGATCGTGGCCACGGCGGGTACCGGTGGCACCTCCGCGACCATCGCGCGGTACGTCCACTACATGCAACTGGACACCCTTGTGTGCGTCGCCGACCCCGAGAACTCGGTCTTCTTCGACGGCTGGGTGAGCGGCGACGACTCCGTTGCCTGTGAACGCGGTTCGCGCATCGAGGGCATCGGCCGCCCCAGGGTGGAGCCAAGTTTCGTTCCGGGTGCCGTCGACCGGATGATGAAGGTGCCGGACGCCGCGTCGGTCGCGGCGGTGCGCACCCTGGCGGCGGCCATCGGACGCAAGGCGGGCGGTTCGACCGGGACCGGACTGTGGAGCGCCTTCAAGATCGTTTCAGAGATGGTCGCCGCCCACCGCACGGGCAGCGTCGTCACCCTTATCTGCGATCCGGGCGACCGGTACCTGGACAAGTACTATTCCGACGCGTGGTTGGCCGAACAGGGGCTCGACATCGCGCCGTACTCCGCCACCATGGAAGCGTTCCTCGCCACGGGCGTCTGGCGGGGCTGAGGCTTACGTCCGTTCCGTTCTGTGACGTCGTGGTCACCTGGGCGCCGCCGGAGTTCCGTATTCCCTTCCCCGTGCGCTCTTAGTTTCCGTGTATGACGATCTCTCAGGCGGCACCTCCGGCGGTCGTCCCGGCGTCCTCCGCCCCCGGGGCGGTTCCCGCGGTGGCCACCCGCGACGGCCGTCGTCGTATGCCCCCTCCGGTGCGACTGGTGGTGCAGGCCTGCGTGTCGCTGGCCGCGCTCGTCGCGCTCTGCGTGGCCACGGTGGTCGGAGCCCTCGCCGTGCGGTCCGACGCGGAGCAGTTGCGCGACGCCTCGGCGCAGCGTGCGTCCGCAGCCGCCGAACTGCGCTTCTGCCTGGCCGACCTGGACGCGCAGCGGGCCAACCAGCTGGTGCCCGGCTTCGACCCCAACGACAAGGAGGCCGTGGTCGGCAACCGCTTGGTCGCACTCATCACCGCCCATGAGCGCCGCGCCGAGATCAGCGACCTGCTGCGGCAGCTCGGTGGCGA
Source organism: Streptomyces sp. NPDC088733 (assembly GCF_044751185.1). NCBI lineage: Bacteria > Bacillati > Actinomycetota > Actinomycetes > Kitasatosporales > Streptomycetaceae > Streptomyces > Streptomyces sp. NPDC088733. The sequence goes on along the minus strand of NZ_JBIVLH010000024.1, from coordinate 114,300 downwards.
CGACACGCACGCGAACCAGGTGCGCGACCTCCTGAACGCGCTCGGCCGCTACGACGACGCCAGCGGTCGTGCCGCGTACCTGGACGAGAGGCAGCCCGATCGCCAGGCCGGCCACCCTCCGCGGGACGCCCTGGACTTCTCCGCCGAGGCGGGCGAGATCATGCACAGTCAGCTGCTTCCCGAAGCGGCCGCGTTGGCGAAGGCCTACGACGAGAAGGCCGGGGACGCCGCACGGGCGGCCAAGGACGCGGCGTTGCGCTCCGCGCTCACCGTCGGCGGGTTGGGACTGCTCACCGTGCTGATCCTGCTGTGGTGGCAGCGCGATCTGGCCCGCCGCCACCGCCGTCTGTTCAACCCGGCGCTCGTGGTCGCCACCGCGGCGGCCCTGGCCGTGGCCCTCGCCGGGGTGGTGTCCTTCACGTCCGCCGCCGACGACCTGGAGGCAGGTGTGTCGGACGGGCTCCGGCCCTGGTCCCGGCTGGCCGAGGCGCGGGCCGTCGCGGCCGAGTCGGCCGCCGCGCAGAGCCGCTGGGTGGTCAACGACGCCGATCCCGTGCGGCGCACCGAACTGGACTCCCTCTTGAAGAACCTGGACGGGCTGCTGGCACCCGGCACGTACGCCTCGGCCGCGGAACGGCCCGCCTATACCGACGTCTTCACGCGGTACGGCCACTTCCGGGCGGACGACAAGGAACTGCGGAACCTGATGGCCGGCAACGAGCTCCCCCGTGCCGTGGAAGTCCTGACCAATGTCGGGGGCAACACTGTCGGCTTTGACTTCTGGGACTTCGCCACCACCTTGGAGCGGCTCACGCAGGCGCAGCAGGCCGACTTCGTCACCCGCACCTCGCAGGCCCATGCGGAGCTGGACGGCTGGCCCGCGATCCCGCTGGGGGCGCTGGGACTCGCCGCGGTGCTCGTCGTGGCGGGTGTCCGTCCGCGACTGGCGGAGTACAGGTGAAGCCTGGGCGAACATCATCGTCGGCGCTTGTGGGGAACGTGTGTTCGTCGATAAAAAGTTCTGACCTTTTCGGCTTCTTTTGTTTGGACGAGCACCGGTGAACGCCTCCCCTCCGAATCCTGACGACATACCCTCCGTGCCCGATGACGTGTGGGACCGGTTCGTCGGTGACACGGAGGCGTCCATCAGGGCTTCCGCGCCCAAGGAGCCGTCCGCCCGGGCCCGGATGGTCACCGAGCGGCTGCGCCAGCAGGACGCCCTGGTCGCACGGGAGGCCAAGCGCCGTGGCCGCGGCGCGAAGTCCGCCGCGCGGCAGGCGCAGCCCGAGGCGTGGCGTGCCGGTCCCGATCCGTTCACGGAGGAAGTGCGCAGGCCCAGGCGGCGCAGGGGACTCGGCATCCTCGGCGTCCTGGTCGCGGTGGCCGTGCTGCTCGTCCTGCTCAACCCGGGCGCCGCGCTGTCGTGGCTGCGCGGTGGCGGGTCGGACTCCTCCGGCCTGGGACCGCTGCCGCCTGAGACCGCCCGCCCCACCGCCCCGCCGTCCGAACGGCCGGTGGTGGGCGCGGCGACGCTCGACGAGCCGTTCGCGGGTTCCCCCGCCGAGCGCTATGCGCACGGTGCGGCGGGAATCGTGCCCCCCAAGGCCAAGGCGGTCGGCTGGATGACGAGCGAGCAGGTCGCGGCGTCACTGGAGCAGGCGAAGGCCTTTCTGGTCAGCGCCAATGTCGACCCGGCCACCCTGCGGGGGGCACGTCCCGCGGCCGCGCTCGCGGCCGTCGATCCGCGACAGACGTCCATTCACTCGCTGTACGCCCAGGCCTTCAAGAAGCCGGACAAGAAGCACGACCCGCTGTGGATCGCCACCCGCTTCGATCCTTCGGAGGTGCGGGTCGTGGAGGACGCCGTGCGGACCCGCGGCCGCATGACCTTCCGGGAGGGCGAGGACCGGGAACTGGCGCTCCACGCCGACTACACCTTCGTCTATCCGCTGGTGAAGGCCGAGGGCGGTTCACGCGAGGTCGCCCGGACCATCGTGCGGCGCGTGATCGACTTCAAGGTGCCGGACCCCACGCGGTTCCAGGTCACCAAGGGGAAGCTGTACATCGCCGAGTACAACCAGGAACTGTCCAACTCCGCCTGTTTTGTGGACGACGGCTTCCTGCACCCGTTGTTCGCCTCGGATGCCCGCGCCGGCGCCGGCTCCGGCGGGCGCGGGACCGGCGAGCCCGTCGACCCCTACGACCGCAGCAGGGACATCAATGCGGGCCAGGAAGAGGGCTGCCTGAGCACCTCCCGGACCTGAGGCGGCACGGAAGGCAGCCGATCGTCGGTCGACCGTCCGTCAGGCGCTGTCGCCGTGACCGTCCGTCGCGGGGCGATCGGCACCCTCCGGCTCCCCGGCCACGATCAGGTGCGAGAGATGCTCCGAGATCTCGGCGCGCAGCACCTCGGGGATGCCCGCGTCGGTGACCAGGGTGTTCACGTCCTCAAGGGTGGCGAACGAGCTCAGGCCCACCGTGCCCCACTTGGTGTGGTCGGCGATCACCACCACGCGGCGCGCGGAGCGCACGAAGCGCCGGTTGGTCTCGGCCTCGGCGAGATTGGGCGTCGACAGGCCGGCCTCGACGGAGATGCCGTGCACCCCGAGGAAGAGCAGGTCGAAGTGGAGCGAGCCGATCGCCTGGTCGGCCACCGGGCCGACCAGTGAGTCGGAGGGCGTGCGCACGCCTCCGGTGAGCACGACCGTCGCGGCGCCCTCGCGGGTGCCCCCTGCCGTCCCGGTGCCCCGGGACGCGGAGTGGAAGACGTCCGCGACGCGCACCGAGTTGGTGACGACGGTGAGGTCGGGCACGTCGAGCAGATGATGGGCCAGTGCGTACGTGGTCGTACCGCCGGAGAGCGCGATCGCGCTGCCGGGCACGACCAGCCGGGCCGCCGCGCGCGCGATGGCCTCCTTGGCCCCGAGCTCCAGTCCGGCCTTGACCTCGAAGCCGGGCTCGTGGCTGCTGGCGGGCGCGACGGGGACGGCGCCGCCGTGCACCTTCTCCACCACGCCCTGGCGGGCGAGCGCGTCGAGATCGCGGCGGACGGTCATGTCGGAGACGTTGAGTCTCCGGGTCAGTTCGTTGACCCGGACCCCGCCGCGCCGCCGGACCTCGTCCAGGATCAGCGCGCGCCGCTGTTCCGCGAGCAGGTTCTGGTTGTCGCTCACCCCAGGTCCCGTCCCATCCTCCGAGGTCCCACGCCGTCCGCACCCGGCCTGTCCGGGCACCGGCGGACTCGCCATCCTTCCACGCCCGCGCACCGGTACGTGGGGGCGAGTGGCTCGGCGTGACGGGTCACACACACAACGCGCGTAACTCGATCGGGTGGGATCGGGACATACCCCTGTCCAATTCGCGTACGCGTGCCCGATTCTGAGTACGCGCGTTGCCGTACACGCATAACGGGGAAAGTACGGGAAAGTACGTGAAAATACGGGGAGGCGATCGCGATGCGGTCGGATGCGGTAAAAGCCGAGCTCTCGCTCGAACTGCTGGTGCACGGTGTCGGGGGCACGACGCCGCAGACGATGCTCAACGACCCGCGGATCACGCGGGTCTGCGGTGACGACACCGCCGGGATCTACCGCCGCGCCGACGACGCCGACGCCGAGAGCCGTCCGGGCGACTACAGGGACGCCCCGGTCCCCGATGCCTACTCCTGGTGCAATCTGACCTCGGGGGACGGCAGTCGCGCCCTGTGGCTGCTGCTGCTCCCCTTCATGGTCGTCAATCTCGCCCACTGGATGCGCCCACCGGTCGACCACGGCCGGCTGGACCGGGCCTACGACGTGCTCATGCGGCTGCTCGCGCTCACGCTGACCGTGCTGCTCGTGGCCGCGGCCTGCGAGGTCGCGATGGACCTGGTGGCCTGGCAGTGCGCGGGCAACGCGGCGTGCGTGGGCGGGAAGAGCTGGCTGTCCTTCCTCGCGGGCGGTGAGCCGGGGCGGCGCGTCGCGGCGGGTGCCGCGCTGCCGGTCGGCCTCACACTCCTGCTCTGGTGGCTCTCCCGGCACACCTGGTACGCGTACGAGTCCCAGCGCCCGCTGCCGCTCCCGCCGACGGCCCAGGCGCCGCCGGCGGATGCCGACGTCACCCCGCTGTCCCGGCGCGGCTTCTGGTACGGGCGGCGGCTGGTGGCCCGGTTGCGGGCCGCGCACACCGCGGCGGGACTACTGACGGTCGCGGTCGCGCTCGTGGTGCCCGCCCTCCAGCACGACATGGCACCGCGGGGCGGCCCGGTCCTCGCCTCCCTGGGATGGCTGCTCACCGGGGGCCTGGCCGGGCTGACGGTGGCCGTGGTCGCGGTGACCTGCGGGATGGGCCGCAGTGAGCACGCGCCGGACGAGGCGCTGGACCCGCGGCTGGCCCGGGCGATGCTGGGCGGCACGGCCGCCGCGGTCCTCACCGCGGCCCTGTACGCCTGCTGGCACCGCCCGGGCTGGATCTCCACCGGCAGACTCCCCGTCGGGGACGCCTTCGCCTGGCTGGCGCTGCTCCAGATGCTGCTGCTGGCGGTCCTCGGCACGGTCTCCCACCGGATGCACCGGGCCGGAGGCGGGCAGGGGGAACTGAGCGGGCTCGCGGGCCCCGTTGTGGCACTGCTGGCCTGCGCGCTCGGCGGGGTGCTCAGCGGGGGCATCGCCCAGCGCGTGGCGGACTGGCTCGACCGGGGCGGGATGCCCGGCGCCGCGGGCAGCACCGTCGCCGGGCCCCCGGTGGTGCTGTCCTGGCAGGCGGCTGTCATCCCCGTGCTGCTCCTCGTGCTGGCCTTGGTCGTCGTGCTGACCGCACGTCGTCTGTGGCACCGCGTGCGGGAGTTGATGCCCCGCGTCGAAGCGGACTACCCGGGCGAGGAGCACGAGGCGGCGCGCACCCGGCAGATCGCGACGGCCCGGGCCCGGGCCGAACTCACCGATCAGGCATCGGTCTTCATCGGGGTCACCGGAGCGGTGTCCTTCCTGCTCGGCGCGGGCGCGCTCGCCGGGGCGTGGCTGAGCGACGCGGTCCCGGGCCAGGCGAGCCACGGCGCCCCGGACATGGTGCGCACGGCGGCGCAGACCGCCCAGGCCCTGGGCTCCTGGCTGGTGGGCGCCGGTGTGGTCGCCCTGATCGCGCTGGGCCGCAGGGCCTATCGCGACGCGGGGGCACGCCGCACGATCGGCATCCTGTGGGACGTCGGCACCTTCTGGCCACGCGCGGCGCACCCCTTTTCCCCGCCCTGCTACGCCGAGCGGGCCGTCCCCGACCTCACCTGGCGCATGACGACCTGGACCGAGGCGCACCGCGGCCCGATCATCCTCTCCGGGCACTCCCAGGGCAGCGTGCTGGCCGCGGCCGCGGTGTGGCAGCTCGATCCGGCGACCAGAGGGCGGATAGCCCTGCTGACGTACGGCTCGCCCCTGTCACGGCTGTACGGGCGGTGGTTCCCCGCGTACTTCGGCCCCGAGGCACTGGCCGCGCTCCACCGAGACCTCCAGGCGTGGCGGAACCTGTGGCGCAGCACCGACCCGATCGGCGGCCCGGTGCACCTGGACGACCCCGGGCCGCCGGTGGACCGCGGGCCGCTGGCGGACCCGGCGGCGTACGGGCGTACGGAGCAACATCCGCTGCCCGCACCGCTGCTGACGCACTTCGACTACCAGGCCGATCCCGCCTTCGCCGCGGAGCGCGGCGCCCTGCTCACGTGGGTCTCCGAGCATCAGAAGGAGGTGGTGCCCGCGCAGGCTCAGGGCAGCGGCGGCAGATCCTCGGGGTAGAGCAGCTGGAGTTCCTCGTGGCTCGGCTCGCTCACCTGGGCGAGACGGCCGGCGTGGCGTTCCACCATGGCCTCGAAGGTCTGCCGGGCGGTGCGTCCGTTGCCGAACGCCGGGCCCTTGGGGATGGCGGTGAAGTACTTGTACAGCGCCTCGGCGGCGTCGTCGGCGAGCTGGTACTCGTGTTCCTCGGCCTGCGCCTGCACGATGCGCAGGAGTTCGACGGGCGTGTAGTCGTCGAAGGTGATGGTGCGGGAGAAGCGGGAGGCGACACCCGGGTTGGCGGACAGGAAGTGCTCCATCTCCGCCGTGTAGCCGGCCACGATCACCACCACGGCGTCCCGGTGGTCCTCCATCAGCTTGACCAGGGTGTCGATCGCCTCGCGCCCGAAGTCGCGCCCGGAGTCCTCGGGAGCCAGCGCATAGGCCTCGTCGATGAACAGCACGCCGCCGCGTGCCCGGTCGAAGGCCTCCTGCGTGCGGATCGCGGTGGAGCCGATGTGTTCGCCGACCAGGTCGACACGGGCGACCTCGACCAGGTGCCCGCGCTCCAGGACGCCGAGCGCCGCCAGGATCTCCCCGTAGAGACGGGCGACAGTGGTCTTGCCGGTGCCGGGGGAGCCGGTGAAGACCAGATGCCGGCGCGGGGAGGGTGCCTTGAGCCCGGCCTTCTGGCGGCGGCGGCCCACGGCGATCAGGTCGATGAGCGAGCGCACCTCGCGCTTGACGCTGTCCAGGCCGACCAGGGCGTCGAGTTCGCTCAGCACCTCCTCCGAGGGCCGGCTGTCGGGAGCCGGCGGCGCGGGCGCCGAGGACGCGGGCGTGGTGAAGGTGGGCTGCACCGGCACACCGCCCAGCAGCCCGAAGGACTGCGTCGCGGGCTGCCGTTCGGCGGCGGGCGAGCCGGCCGAGGGGGTGGTCTCGGCGGGGGTGCCGAGTTCGCCGCTCTGGTCGCCCGTGCAGTCCTCGGTGACGGGGCCGGGCTCGGCGAACTCGTAACCGCCGCGTGCGCAACGCTCGGTGCGGCAGCGGGTGAGGACGGAGCGGCACCCGTCGATGATGTGGAAGCCGTAGCCGCGGCTGCCCGTGACGCGGCACCCGGTGAAGGTGCCGCGCCCTCCGGCGGAGACGTAGAAGCCCGCCTCGGCGGGGTTGGTGACGACACATCGGTCGATGGAGGGGTCGGCGCCCTTGGTGACGATGACGCCCGTGGCGGTGTCGTCGATGGTGCAGCCGGAGAGGGTGCCGCCGCTGCCGTGGTCACGGAACCAGGCGCCGGTGGAGGCCTCGCGGATGCGGCAGTCGTCCAGTTGCACGGTGGCGCCGTCGCTGACCGAGACGGCCGTGTTGCGGACCTGGGTGATGTCGCTGTCGACGACGTCGGCGCGCGAGCCCCGGTCCAGGACGAACAGCGCGTCGGGCACGTCGTGGACGCGGCAGGACTCGAGGACGGCCGCGGCGCCGTCGCTGACCCAGACCGCCGGGTAGTCGCCCTGACTGTCGTGGATCTCGCACTGGTTGGCGTCGGCGCGGGTGCCGGGGTCCCAGACGGACAGGCCGTTGCGGCCGAAGCGGCGCACCGTGGTGCGGGTGAGCGTGAGCACCGAGCGCGAGCGCAGGTCGATGGCGTTCTCGGGGATGTCGTGGATGTCGCAGTCGGAGAGGGTCAGCACGGCGTCGGTGTCCAGCGTGATGCCGTCGCCCGTGGTGCGGTGCACCTGGCAGTCCGTGAGGTGCCCGGCCGCGCGGGAGGCGACCTGCACGCCCGTGCCCTTGACCTCGTAGATCTCGCACCCGATCGCCTCGGCGGTGGTCCCCTCACCGGTCAGCGCCAGCCCGGCGCCCGAGGTGTTGCGGATTCTGCAGCGCTCCAGGCGGGGGGAGGCCCCTCCGCGCACCGAGACGCCGCTCTGCCCGGCCGCGACGACCTCGCAGTCCTCGAAGAGGCCGCCCGAGGCCGCCTCCAGGACGCTGATGCCGAGCCCGGCGGGGTTGTCCACGGTGCAGCGGCGCACGGTGGGCCGTGCGCCGCCGCGGACCTCTATGCCCACGGCGGAGCGGGTGCTGACGCGCAGTCCGGACAGTTCGGGAGTGGCGGAGCCCTCGATCAGCAGGGCGGCGGCGGAGATGTCCTGGCCCTCGACGGACAGGTCCTGGACCGTCGCCGACGCACACACGGTGAGCGCGACCCCCGAGGGCGGGGCGATGCGCACCGACCCGGCGCCCTCGGCTCCGCGCAGCGTTATGGCCTTCTCCACGACGAGGTTTTCCCGGTAGGTGCCGGGGTTGATCGACAGCACGTCACCGTCGGCGGCCGCTTCCAGGGCGGCGGCCAGGCTCTCGTACTCTCCCGTGCGGCGGCGCCACCGTGAGCTGCTGGTATGCGTCACCTGAACCACGCCTTGTGCCATGGAGATGCTGTGCCCCGTCCTCTTGCGCTGCGCCGACCTGGGGGCCTCCACGGTAGCGTGCGCCGGGTGCCCGTCAGCACCGAGATGGAGATGGATCACCTGCCGGATATGTCAGCCGCCGGCGCCGGCCCGTCCCCAGCTCTGTCCGGCGGCGGCCCACTCGCGCTCCCACTCCACCAGGCGTCGTCGCATCAGGTGCCACAGGAGTGCCTGGCGTGCCATGAGCCCCAGAACGCAGGCGGCGATGAAGGTGCCGATCCCGGCGAGCGTCGCGTGGGTGTCGGCGGTGCCGGCGTCCAGCGGGGCCGGAGCCGGCGCCCGCCCGGCCCGGTCGGTCCACAGGGTGATCCGGTCGCCCTTGCCGCGGTCGGCCGCGATCAGGACGTGCGCGGTGCGGGCCCGGCCGTCGGCGGCGGTCCAGCGGACGACGGCGGGGCGGCGCTCCTCGCGCACCTGGCCGGACTCCGGGTCGCTGTCGGACACCGCGCGGGGACCGGCCCTGAGCACCACCGCCGGGAGCTGGGTGCGCTGCGCACGCTCGCTGCGCACGGTGTCCCTCAAGGTGCTGCCGACGGCGGCTCCCGCGGCCCAGCCGGCGGCGGGCGCGCCCAGTGCGATCACGCACGCGGAGGCGAGCGCCGCCCAGGACTCGAAGACATCCGACCGGCGGCGCAGCGGATTACGCCGCCAGCGCCATGCCAGCATGCTCACGGCCATCGCAACGCACCCCCTTCACCGTCCAAGTGCCGCACACGGCACGGGACATGTGTGGCACCGAACCGGCCGGAGAGAGCCATCCCACGCTCGGTCCGTCCGTTCGGACGCCCGGACCACGCCACGGGTACGTGACGCGCATCACTCCATGATGGTCAACGCGTCGCCGACCCGGAGTGTTCCGGTTCCGAGGGGTACGACATTCTGTCCGAACAGCAGGCCCGTGGGGGCCCTGCGGTGCCGGGCGAGCGTCCGCAGGGGTTCCTTGCCGCGCTTCGCGGTCCGCTGGTCCGTTGTGGTGACCACACAGCGCCCGCACGGTTTCGCGACACGGAATTCGACTTCCCCGATACGGATACGCCGCCATGTGTCCTCCGCCCATGCCTCGGTACCCGCAAGGACGGCGTTGGGGCGGAATCGGTTCATCGGGACCGGCCCCTCGTTCGCGTGATCGCCCGCGGCTATCAGCGTGTTGAGGGCGTCCAGCGACGCCTCGGTGGTCAGCAGCAGCGGAAACCCGTCCGCGAAACTCACCGTTTCCCCGGGGCGGGCGAAGTCCGGGTCGAGCGGGCGCCGCCGGGCCGGGTCGTCGAGATGGACAAGGGTGACCTCCATGCCCAGGTAAGCGCCGAACCAGGCGGCGGCAGCGGCCCCCGCGGCCACGGCCTCCACCTTGTCGCGCCAGATCGTCACCGGCGCGGTCGCCCCCGGGTCGGGCACGTCCACGGTCAACGGGTCCTGCCCCGGGGCGTGCAGCAGCAACCCGCCCTGCGGCAGCGACTCCGCGCGTGCCAGGGCCAGCCGGGGCTGCTCCCGCTGCGTGACGAACTTCCCCGCAGCGTCCACGAGCATCCACCGACGGTCCCCGGCGAGCCCCCACGGCTCCACCGTCGCCCAGGACAGCGGCACGCCCCCGGTCGACTTGACCGGGTACACGTGCAGTGCGCTCAGGCGTGGTGGCGGCGTCGGCGTCGTCATGCCGCCATCGTGCCAGCCGGCGCGGTCACCCACCCGTCGGCGGGGAACCGGCCGTCCGGCGTCCCGGTCAGCCCGGGTAGTACCCCTGGCCGAGGTTGCGGCGCTGCTGGTAGGGCTGCTGCTCGTCGTAGCCGCCCGGCGCCATCTGGCGCGGGGGCACGGGGCGCGGCGCGACCGGACGGGCCTGCTCGTAGCCGGCCGGGCCCTGGTACTGCTGAGGGGCCGGCGGCTGCTGCTGGTAGCCACCGTTGAACGCGGCGGGCCGCGGAGCGGTGGCCTGCTGCGGGATGTAGGGGGCGGGCGCCTGCTGCAGCGGGGGCTGCTGCTGGTAGCCGCCGGGCGCCTGGTAGCCCGAGTACGTGCTCTGGGGCGGCGCGCTCGGGGCCTGGTTGTACGAGGACGGTCCGGCGGGCAGCGCGAGGGGCGCCGCGGGCAGGGCCGGGAGATTGCTGCCGACGCTGCTGCCGACGTCGTAGGCCGACGGAACGCGGATCGGCGCGATCTGGGGGGTGCCCCGCTCCGCGACAAGACTGTCGTAGATGGGCGTGTCGGGAAAGAACGGCGACGTGTAGTAGCCACCGCCGTAAGAACCGCGGGGGGAGGTCATAGCCCATAAGTTAAGCCCACGATGTGCTGGTTGGGGAGACCGATTAGCGGGTCATTTCATGTGCAGTGAGTGACCAGCGAAGCCGATTGTGATCGAAAGGGAGAAAATCGGGCCGCGGTCGCCGTTTCGATCGCGTAAAAGCCCTGGGCCTGGGGTGTTACCGGTCGTCCGTGCGGCAGAGCGGGCGACCCTCCGCGGCATTTCCGGAAGCGTTTCCGCCCATTGCCCTGTGTGACGGAACGGCCACTCATTCGATCCAACAGCTCACCCGCACGGGGGAGCTGTCAAGCCCTTGGGATGACTCCGGCGAACTCCCCCGGGCCCCGGGCCCGGTGTGCCACAGTGGGCCATGCGCGTCGCCATGTTCTTCGGGCAGGCACGTCCGGCCAGGCCGGAGGAGTGGCACAAGGCCGCGGCCTCCGTCGCCGAGGTCGTGGACGTGGTCGCGGTCCGGGAGCTGACCCTTCCCGCCGTGCCCGGGCTCCCCTACGCCGGCCGCGATCCGGAGCGGCCCCACCACTACCAGGTGGCCCTTCCGCCCGGCGGTCTCGCCGCCCGTCGCGTCACTGTCGGGCGGATCGGGGACGTGCTGCGTCACGAGACGGCCGAGTGCGGCCGCGTCGACGTCCTGCACGGTCATGTCCCCGGCGCCGACGACCTCTTGCCGTGGGTCGCGCGCGCCGTGGGGCTGCCGTACGTGCTCAGCGAGGACGACGTGCGCTGGTTCGAGAGCCCTTCGCGCCTGCGCCGCGGGCGGGCCCGCGCCTACCGCGAGGCCGCCTCGGTGCTCGCGGTCAGCGACGCTCTGCTGCTGCGCCTCGGCGAGCAGCGGATGCCGGGGCGCCACCGCGTCGTGCCGCACCCCGTCGGCCCCGACACCCTGCCCCGCGTCCCGGCCCGTGCGCGGATCAGCCAGGACCCGGTGCGGGTGGCCGCCACGGGGGGCTTCGGGCCGCGCGAGGGATGGGAGACGCTCGTCCACGCCTTCGCCGCCGCCCGGTTGAAGGACCCCCGGCTGCGGCTGGACATCATCGCGGAGGGGCATGCCGAGGTTCCCACCGAGCTGCGCGGCCTGCTGCGGCGGTGCGGGGTCGACTCCGCCGTCACCGTGCGCCGGGCGCGCGGACGTGCCGAGGCGCTGCACGCGGTCGCCCATGCCGATCTGTACGCCGTCGCCGGCGATGCCGAGAGTTTCTGCCTGCGGGCCCTGGACGCGCTGGGCTGCGGCACCCTGGTGGTGGGCACGCGGACCGGTGCCCTGCCCGAACTCGTCGGCCACGACGGGGGATTCCTCGTACCCCCCGGCGACCCCGCGGCCTTCGCGCACGCTCTGGTGGAGGCCGCCGCGGCACTGCCCCGGCACCAGCCGGCGGCCCTCGCCGACCGCACCTTGCGCCGGTTCGGCACGGCCGCGGTCGGCGCCCGCCTTGCCGTCGCCTACGCCGAGGCGTCCGGCCGCGCATAGGTGCGGCCTTTCCATGCCGCTCCGCGGCCGCGGTAGTGCTGCACGGCGGAGTCGACCGTCATCAGCAGATAGACCACCGCGGTGAACGGCAGCAGCGGGACGAGCCACAGCGGCTGCCGGTAGTAGCGCACCATCGGCACATAGGTGCCGCACATCACCGCCCATGCCGCGGCTCCCGCGGCACACAGCCACCAGGCTCCCGCAACTGCCCCGCCGACGGCGGCGACCGGGGGCAGGACGTAGATCAGCAGCAGCCCCAGCACCGTGCCCGCGAGCAGGGCGACGCTGTGCCGCAGTTGGGCGTACGCGCTCCGCGAGACCATCCGCCACAGCTCGGACAACCCGGGGTAGGGGCGGACGCTGTCGACCCCGTCGGCCAGGCCGAGCCAGATCCGGCCGCCGCTGCCCTTCACCGCCCTGGCCAGCGCCACGTCGTCGATCACGGCGTGCCGGATGGACTCCGGGACACCGGCCCGCTCGACGGCCGAGCGGCGGATCAGCACGCAGCCGCCGGCCGCCGCCGCCGTCCTTGACCGGTCGCGGTTGACCCGGCGGAACGGATACAGCTGGGCGAAGAAGTAGACGAAGGCGGGCACGATCAGCCGCTCCCAGGGGGCGGCCACTCGCAGCCGCGCCATCTGCGACACCATGTCGAGCCCATGGGCCCGCGCCGCGGCCGTCAAGTGCCGCAGCGAATCCGGGGCATGGGCGATGTCGGCGTCCGTGAGCAGCAGGAACTCCGGTGCCACGGCGGACTGCCCGGCCACCTCGATGCCGTGCCGGACCGCCCACAGCTTGCCCGTCCACCCGTGCGGCGGCGGCCCGGGCGTGACCACCCGCAGCGGCAGTCCGCCGCTCTCCTCCGCCAGCCGCCGTGCCAGCGCCCCTGTGCCGTCCGTACTGCCGTCGTCCACGAGCACCACTTCGGCGCGGCCCGGATACCGCTGCGCCAGCACACTGGGCAGGCTGAGCGGCAGCACGCCGGCCTCGTCGCGTGCCGGTACGACGACGGCCACGTCAGGCCACGCCTCGGGCCCGCCGGCGTCCGCCGCAGGGGGCGGGGGCAGCCGTACGTCGGTTCGCCAGAACATCCCCTGCGCCAGCAGCAGCCAGAGCCATGCCAGCAGCGACACCACGGTCGCCCACGTCAGCCATGTCACCCCGGCAGTCTGCCGCCACGGCCCCCGCCTGCGCGGCATTTCCCCGGCGCACCCCGGAACCCGGCGGGCGGCAGGGCGGCACGGCCGCCGGACAGACGGGCCGCCGGGCCGCCGGGCCGCCGGGCCGCCGGGCCGACAATCGGATCACGTAAAGTGGTGACCCGTGAAGATCGCGCTGTTGGACTCCGGAATCGGGCTGCTCGCAGCGGCCGCCGCGCTCCGCCGGATGCGGCCCGACGCGGACCTCGTGCTCTCCTGCGACCCCGACGGCATGCCCTGGGGCCCGCGTACTCCCGAGGACGTCACCGAGCACGCGCTGGCCTGCGCCCGCGCCGCCGCGGCGCACGGCCCCGAGGCGCTGATCGTCGCCTGCAACACCGCGACCGTCCACGCGCTGCCCGCGCTCCGCGCCGAGCTGGAGCCCGCCATCCCGGTCATCGGCACCGTGCCCGCGATCAAGCCCGCCGCAGCCGGGGCCCGCACCGTCGCGATCTGGGCGACCCCGGCGACCACCGGCAGCCGCTACCAGCGCGACCTGATCCGGGACTTCGGCAACGGCGCGACCGTCACCGAGGTGCCCTGCCCCGGTCTCGCCGACGCCGTCGACCGGGCCGACGAGGCCGCCACGGCCGCCGCGATCGCCGCCGCGGCGGCGCTCACCCCTGCCGACGCCGAGGCCGTCGTGCTCGGCTGCACCCACTACGAGCTCGTCGCCGACCGCATCCGGGCGGCGCTGGGCACCACGGCCCCGCTGCTCGGTTCCGCGGACGCCGTCGCCGCGCAGACCCTGCGGCGGATCGGAGCGGCGCCCGCCCCGGACAACGCACCGACCGGCGGCCTCGCGGTCATTCTGAGCGGCCGGCCTGGCGCGATCACGCCGCAGGCCCTGGCCTACCCGGAGGGACGCTTCCTCGCGGAGACCGCCGCGTCCGCCGCCCCGGGCACGGCTCCTGTCCTCTGAGGGGCCTATGAGGCTCCACTGACGGTCCACCGCCACCGGTCCCGTTCGCACGGCTGCCATCCGCCCCGCGGATGAGTACCCTGCTCACATGACGGACGCGCAGCGTGACGACGCGCGTACACCCCAGGTGTGGACGGGCCACGCCAGCAACCGTTTCCAGTGGCTGCTGGCGGGCGTGGGCGCTGCCTGCATGGCGCTGGGCATCGAACTCGCCGTGGACTCCGCCTACACCTCGGGCGTCGCGCCGCTGATCATGTCGGTGGTCGGCTGCATCGCGGCCGGGCTCCTGGTGCTGTTCGGCACCATCGCCTTCACCCATGTGCGCGTGAAGGTGGACCGGGACGGACTCCAGGTGCGCTGCGGCCACATCGGCGTGCCGCGCCGCAGCATCCCGTGGCACGAGATCAACGACGCCCACCTCGCGCCCCTGGTGAGCCCGCGGCACTGGGGCGGCTGGGGGTACCGCTGGCGCCCTGAGCAGGGCACGGCGGTGGTCGTCCGGCGCGGCCCCGGTGTCGTGATCGACCTGGGCAACGGGCGGCACTTCACCGTCACCGTGGACGACGCCGAGGGCGCCGTCCGGGCCATCCGCACCCGGCTGGGCCTGCGCCCGTAGGCGGGCGGCCGCCCGCCCACGGGTTCACCCGGGTGGCCCAGCGCGGGCCGCCGCGCGTCAGGACCGCTGCCCGGTCCCCGCGCGGTGGGCGGCGATCAGGTCGCGGTACCAGGCGTAACTCGACTTGGGAGTCCGCTCGGCCCCGTTGCCGTAGTCGACGTGGACGATGCCGAAGCGCTGACCGTACCCGCGGGCCCACTCGAAGTTGTCCAGCAGCGACCAGACGTAGTAGCCGCGCACGTCCACGCCCGCGTCGATAGCAGCGGCGAGCGCGTGGAGGTGGTCGCGCAGGTACGCCACCCGGTCCGGGTCGTCGACTCCGCCGTCGGCGGAGCGGACATCGGCCTCGGCGGAACCGTTCTCCGTGATCAGGACGGGCGGCAGCGACGGGTAGCGGTCGCGCAGTTCCAGCAGGAGCGCCGTGAACGCCTCCGGCACGACCGGCCAGCCCATGGTGGTGTGCCGCGTCCCGTACGGATCGGTCTCCCGCACGCCGATGTCGACCGCGGTGCGCCGCGCCGGGTCGGCCTCGCGGTGCGGGGCGTCCTCGACGGTGAGCGGGCGGTAGAAGTTCAGGCCCACGAAGTCCAGGGGGGCGCCGATGACCTGGAGGTCGCCCTCGCGGCGGTACGAGCCGTCGGCGAGCGCGCCCCACGTCGCGGTCTCGCCCGCCGGGTAGCGGCCGGCGAACAGCGGCTCCGTCCATGTGTCGTTGTGCAGGGTGACGGCCCGGCTCAGCGCGCCCCGGTCGGCGGCGGAGTCGCTCGCGGCCTCGATGCGGTCGAGGTTGAGGGTGATGCCGATCTCGCGCGCTCCCGCCGCGCGCAGGGCCGGCACCGCGAGGCCGTGGCCGAGCAGCAGGTGGTGGGCGGCGGCGAGCGCGCCCGTGCCCTCGCGGGCGCCGGGGGCGTGCCGGCCCTCGGCGTAGCCGACGAACGCCGAGCAGTAGGGCTCGTTGAGGGTGATCCAGCGGCCGACGCGGTCCCCGAGCCGTTCGGCGACGACGGCCGCGTAGGCGGCGAAGTGCTCGGCGGTCGCGCGGCTGCGCCAACCGCCCTCGTCCTCCAGGGCCTGGGGCAGGTCCCAGTGGTAGAGCGTGACGGCGGGGGAGATGCCGGCGGCGAGCAGGTCGTCGGTGAGGCGGTCGTAGAAGTCCAGGCCCTTGGAGTTGACCGGGCCCCGGCCGTCCGGCAGTACGCGCGACCAGGCGACGGAGAAGCGGTAGGAGCCGACGCCGAGGCCCTTGAGGAGCGCGACGTCCTCGGCGTGGCGGTGGTAGTGGTCGCAGGCGATGTCACCGGTGGCGCCGTCCGCGGTGTTGCCGGGGGTGTGGCTGAAGGTGTCCCAGATGGACGGCCCGCGGCCGTCCTCGTTGTGGGCGCCCTCGATCTGGTAGGCCGCGGTCGCGGCGCCGAAGAGGAATCCGGGCGGGAAGGACGGGAGTTCGGCGGGCATGGGAAGGGGCTCCCTCGGCTCGGTGCGGATGGGGGTGCGTGCGGTTCACGGCCGGGCGGGGCGCGGCCGCGGGCGGGGAGGCGCGACGCGCTCCGGCGCCAGCAGGACGGGGGCGATCAGCCGCGAAGCGGCGGCGGGACCGGGCGGGACGCCCTGCGCACGGGCGTCGATCGCCTCCACGGCCAGGCGGACGACCTCGGCGGACATCTCCTCCACGGGCAGTTCGACGCGCGGCAGTTCGCGTCCTCCGACGTCGTCCGGGAGGTTGCCGACCGCCACGACCGACAGGTCCTCGGGGACGCGCAGCCCCTCGGCGGTGACGGCGGCCAGGATGTGCGGCAAGGCGGCGACATGCTGCACGACCAGCGCGGTCGGCGGGCGTTCGCCGCAGAGCAGGGCACGGAGCACCTGCGGCAGCCGCGGGATGTCGCCGGTCGACTCGCGGACCGCGACGTCCGCGCCGGTCCCGGCCGCGGCCCGGCGGGCGCCGGCGACGCCGCGGACCGCGTAGCCGCGCCGGGCCCGGAGTTCGTGGTCGGTGGTGGCCAGGAACGCCACGTCGCGGTGCCCGGCCGCCACGGCCGTGCGCACCGCCAGGGCGGTCGCGGCCTCCCAGTCCAGATCGGTCCAGGGCTCCCGGTCGTCGGCCGAACGTCCCAGCAGGGCGGTGGGGAAGGAGAGTTCGCGCAGCGCCTCGATGCGGGGGTCCTCCATCTCGACCGCCATCAGGATCGCGGCGTCGGCCTGCCGGCTGCCCGCGATCCGGCGCAGCCCCGGGACGCCCTCCCGCGCCGTCGTCAGCAGGACGTCGTAGCCGTGCGCCCGGGCCGCGTCGCTGATGCCGATGGCGAACCGCCCGTCGACCGCCCGGTAGCCCCCGGCGACCCGGGGCAGTGCGAGGGCGAGGACCTGCGTGCGCGTGCTGCGCAGCGTCCGCGCGCTCGCCCGCGGGTGGTACCCCAGTTCGTCGATCGCCTGACGCACCGCGCGGCGCGTGTCCTCGGAGATCTTGCGGGACCCGCTCAGGACGTACGACACGGTGCTCGGCGCGACCCCCGCGCGCTCCGCGACGTCCTTGATCGTGGCCATGCGGTTCCTTCCGGCGGTGGATCGGTGGAGCGAATCCATGCATCGAATCGATTCGACAACATCACGATGGTAGGCCGCCGCCGGGACCCGCGGCAAGTGTCTGTCCGTGGGACCGTCGTCCGCCTAGAGTGGGACGTATCAGGCCATGGGGGGCGGGATCATGATGTGGTCGGCGGCCGGGGACACGGACATCGCGGCGGAATCGGTCATCGCGCTGATCGGCTTCGCCGCGGGTGTGGTGCTCGCCTCGGTCAACGCGGTCCATGCCCGTCACAACGAGAGCCGCCGCCAGCGGGCCGAGCGCGCGGGCGACGCACTGGTCGACTTCATGCGCGGCATCGCGGAGAACGCCCAGTACCGCGGCCGCCTCTACGGAGCGGGACCCGCCGTGACGGCCGCACGGGCGGCCGAGCTGGAGGACCGGATCACCGAGTCCCTGGTGCTCGTTTCCTCCGCGAAGGCCCGCCTGGCGACCTACGGCAACGCGGAGGCAGGCCGGATACTCGCCGCGATCGAGCGGGACGGCGGCTTCGTCGGCTCCGGTCCCGTGGCCCAGCGGCGCCTGTCCGAACTCGTCGCGGCGCTGCGCGCGGAGCTGCGGCTCAGCGGCAATCTGAAGGCCGAGGAGATCCGCGACGTCCTCTTCGGCCCGCCGCGGGGGCCGTCGTCGGCGTGAGCCGGTGCCGGTCGCGACGGGCGGCGGCATCGAGGGCCGTCAGCGGCCTGACGGGGGCCCGTCGCGGGTGGGACGCGAGGTGGCGAGTCCAGCCAGCAGGCCCGCACCGGCGGTGACGGCGGCGTAGCTGAGGACGTGGTCGACGGCGGACTGCATGGCCAGGCCCGTCAGCGCGGCCGCCGCCGTGAGGACGACGGGTGTGCCGCGCGGTGAGCGGTGCAGGGCCCACAGGAGCCAGACGTAGCAGCCGGCGAGGAGCGCGACGCCGGGGACACCCTGCTCCGCGGCGAGTTGGAGCGGGGCCGACTGGGGCTTGCCGCTGCCGGCCGGGTTGTCCGCCGCCGGCTCCCCGCCGGCGTCCTCCACCTCCGCGAACCGTCCGGGACCGATCCCGCGCACCGGGCTGGTCGCCGCGGTGTGCAGGGCCTCGTGCCAGAGCCTGACGCGTGCGGGCGTGAGCTGGCCGGACAGGGACGCGGACAGGCCCGGCGGCAGGGCGTCCACGGCGACCGCGTACGTGCCGCCGACGGCCACGCAGGTGGCCAGCGCCAGTCCTGCGAGCCCGATCAGCCGCGGCGTGCGGTCGGCGGCCAGGGAGCACAGGAGCACGCCGAGCGAGGCGGCGAAGCCCGCCGCGGAGCCCAGCCCGAGGGCGATCAGGGCCGCCAGCACGCCGAGCAGCCGCAGCCCGAGCCGCACAAGGCCCGGGCGGGAGGCCCAGGCGGCGCAGCACGCGGCGCCGGTCGCCAGCACCATGAGGGCGGCGTCGGCATTGGCGTACCCCAGCGGCGGGGTGTGCGGTCCGTGCGACAGGCGTCCGGGCGGCAGCAAGGTGAGCGCGATCGCGCCCGCGGCCGCCGCGGCGGGCACGAAGACCGGCCGCAGGGCCCCGCCGATCCGTCCGGCCGCGAACCCGGCGGCGACCGCGAGGACCGCGAGCAGGAAGCCCTCGGGACGCGCGGGACGGCCGATCGCCGAGACCAGCGCCCACACCGTGCTCGTGACCAGGAGTGCCGCGCCGACGGCGTCGGTGCGCCCCGGTCGCGGGCTGTCGGGCGGGGCGTCGCCGGTGATGCCGGCCGCGTCGCCCGTTGTCGTCCTCATCCCGAACCCCCTGACGCCACCCCGCGCGGGCCCCGGGGGTCACGGTAACCGCTGTGATGTGGTGGTGTGGATATGTCGCGCGGTAACACCGGGGCGCTCGCGGCGTCCGGGCCGGCACGGCGGACATGATCCACGCGAGCACGTAGGCTCGAGGCGTGCCGATTCCCGAATTCCTCCGCGAGCTGCGCGCCCTCGTCGGCCACCGGCAGCTGCTGCTGCCCGGTGTCACGGCGGTCGTCTTCGACGACGACAATCGCGTCCTGCTCAACCGCCGTGCCGACAACGGACGCTGGTCCCTGATCGGCGGCATCAGCGAACCCGGTGAGCAGCCCGCCGAGACCGCCGTCCGGGAGGTGCTGGAGGAGACCGGCGTCCTGGCGGTGGCCGAACGCGTCGTCCTGGTGCAGACGATCAAGCCGGTGCGCTACCCCAACGGCGACCGCTGCCAGTACGTCGACATCACCTTGCGCTGCCGTGCGGTCGGCGGCCGGGCCCACGTGGCGGACGACGAGTCGCTGGAGGTCGGCTGGTTCGACGTGGACGGGCTGCCCGATCTCGGAGGGCACGGCCAGTTGCGCCTCAAGCACGCGCGCAGCGACGGGCCCACCTGGTTCGAGCCCGCGGGGCCGCCGGAAGAGTGAGTGTGGGGTGCGCCCACCAGCCCGTACGCGACTGTGGGCGTTGCCCACATCGGTGCGGGCGCCGTCGTTGCCTAGCCTCGTGGCCATGACGGACTCCACCTCCCAGCCGGGCGTCCCCGACCTGGGCGGCCGCACCGCTCTCGTCACCGGCGCCGCGGGCGGCATCGGCCGCGCATGTGTGCTGCGGCTGGCCGCCGCGGGCGCCAAGGTACGTGCCGTGGACCGCGACGCCGAGGGCCTGGCGGCCCTCGTCGAACGTGCCGCGGCCGACGGCCGCCCCGGTGCGGTCGAGGCGCTCACCTTGGACCTCACCGACCTCGACGCCGCCGAGCACGCCGCCGCCGGCACCGACATCCTCGTCAACAACGCGGGGCTCCAACTGGTGCGGCCCATCGAGGACTTCCCGCCGGAGGTCTTCTCCACTGTGCTGCGGGTGATGCTGGAGGCCCCGTTCCGGCTCCTGCGCGGCGCGCTGCCGCACATGTACGGGCAGGGCTGGGGCCGCGTCGTGAACATCTCCTCGGTGCACGGATTGCGCGCCTCGCCGTTCAAGAGCGCCTATGTGGCGGCCAAGCACGGTCTCGAAGGCCTCTCGAAGACCGCCGCGCTCGAAGGTGCCGCACATGGGGTGACCTCCAACTGCGTGTGCCCCGGCTATGTGCGCACTCCGCTGGTGGAGCGGCAGATCGCCGACCAGGCGGCCGCGCACGGCATCGCCCCCGAGCGGGTGGTCGGCGAGATCCTGCTCGCGGACTCCGCTGTGAAGCGGCTGGTGGAGCCCGAGGAGGTCGCCGAGATGGCCGCCTATCTGTGCTCCCCGCAGGCCTCCTTCGTCACCGGCGCCTCATTGACCATGGACGGCGGATGGACGGCACATTGATCTGCCGGTATCCCTGACACCGTGCCCGACCACGACGACCTCTCCGGCCACCACGACTCCTCCGCCCGGGACGACCACGAGGACACCAGCGGCCCCATGCCTCCGTACGGACCCGCCGACGCGCCGTACCTGCGGCTGCTGGCCCGTGGTGCCCCGGTGGAGGAGTACGAGCGCCCGGTCCTGGCCGCGCGGGCCGAGGGGGCCGCGCCCACCGCGCTCGCCGAGCTGGAGCAGGCCAAGCTGCTGGCGTTGCGGGTGCGGGCCGAACTGGAGGGCCGACGAAGGCGCGAGGCCGAGCTGTCGGCGCTCTTCGAGACGGCCGGCGACCTCGCGGGGCTGCGCGACCTGGACTCCGTGCTGCAGGCCATCGTGCACCGGGCGCGCTCCCTGCTCGGCACGGACGTGGCCTATCTGAGCCTGATCGACCGCAAGGCCGGCGACACCTACATGCGGGTCACCGAGGGTTCGGTCTCCGCGCGCTTCCAGCGTGTCCGGCTCGGCATGGGGGAGGGGCTCGGCGGGCTGGTCGCCCAGACCGCCATGCCCTACGTCACCGAGTCCTACTTCGACGACGAACGCTTCTGCCACACCTCCCCGATCGACTCCGCGGTGCACGACGAGGGCCTGGTCGCGATCCTCGGCGTGCCCCTTGTGCTGGGGACCGGGGTCATCGGCGTGCTGTACGCGGCCGACCGGCGGGCCCGGGTCTTCGAGCGGGAGCAGATCGCCCTGCTGGCCTCGCTCGCCTCGCTCGCGGCCGTCGCCATCGACACGGCCAACCTCCTTGAGGAGACGCGCTCGGCCCTCGCCGACCTGGGCGCGGCGAACGAGACCATCCGCACCCACAGTGCGGCGCTGGAGCGGGCCTCGGAGGTGCACGACCGGCTGACGGAACTCGTGCTGCGCGGCGGGGGCGTCGACGACGTCGCCGACGCGGTCTCCCATGTGCTCGCCGGAACGGTCCGCGTGGTGGGCCACGACCACGAGCCCGTCCCCGGCGAACTGGCCGACGCCGTCGCGCGATCCCGCAAGGACGGCCGCGCCGTCCGCCAGGGCGGCACCTGGACCGCCGCCGTCACCGCGGGCGGTGAACTCCTGGGCGCGCTGCTCCTGCGGGGCCACCCGGAACTCGGTCCCGTCGACCAACGCACCCTGGAGCGGGCCGCGATGGTCACCTCCCTGCTGCTGCTCGCCCGCCGCAACGCCGCCGAGGCCGAACAGCGCTTCCGCGGCGAACTACTGGACGACCTGCTCGACGCCCCGCACCGCGACCCCCGCCTGCTGCGCGAGCGCGCCGGACGGCTCCGCGCCGACCTGGACGCCCCGCACATCGTGCTGGCCGCGCGCATCGACGGCGAGACCGACGGCAGCGCCGACCGGCTCCGCCTGTGGTCCGCCGCCTCCCACATCGCGGCAACGCACCGCGGCCTGGCGGCGGCCAGGGACGGCGGCACCGTGCTGCTGCTCCCGCTCGAAGGAAACTCCGATGCCTCGTCCGCCTCGTCGACGGCGCGCCGCATCGCCCGCGAACTCGGCAGCGCGGTGCAAGCCGCCGTCACCGTAGGGGCGTCCAACCCGGTCGCCGCGCCGGCCGGCCGCCCGGGATCCGTGGCCCTCGCCTATGCCGAGGCCCAGCGCTGCGGCGACGCCCTGCGGGCCCTCGGCCGTGCCGGAGAGGGCGCCGCGGGGGCCGACTTCGGCTTCCTCGGCCTGCTGCTCACCGACGCCCGGGACGTCGACGGCTTCGTCCACCGCACCATCGGGAACGTCGCCGACTACGACGTGCGCAGGGGCACGGAACTCGTCCGCACCCTCGACGCCTACTTCTCCAGCGGCATGAGCCCGGTGCGCACCAAGGACACCCTCCACGTGCACGTCAACACCGTCGCCCAGCGGCTGGAGCGGATATCCCAACTCCTCGGCCCGGACTGGCAGTCGCCGGACCGCGCGCTGGAGATCCAGCTCGCGCTGCGCCTGCACCGGCTCTCCTCGGGTCAGGACTGATCCAGGGCCACGACCAGCTCCACCTCGAAGCCGTCATCGTTCTCCAGATAGGCGGCGCAGTGTCCCTCCCCGCCCGCGTGCGGGTGCCGGTCGGGGAACAGCAGCCGCCGGCCGATGCCTGCGGCGCCCTCCACCAGGCCGTCCGGCGCGACCCGGTCCGCGACGTGGAACGCCAGGTGGTTGAGCCCCGTCCGGCGCCGTTCGTACGGGCCGGGGACGAGATCCGGCGACTGCTCGACGACCACATAGGCCGGCCCGAGCCGCCAACTACGGCCCGCGGGCCACTCCTGGTACGGCTGGTAGCGCATCTCCTCCAGCAGCCAGCCCCATTCGGCACTCGCCCGCCCGAGGTCGGGCACCCACGACTCCACATGGTGCAGCACCTCCGTCCGCCCTCCGTGTCACACGCCGTCACTCACGGCTACGACGCTGGACCCCGCCACCGACAACGGTGGCGGGGTCCAGCGTCGTGAGCGTGTACGTCCGGGCCGGGGGGCCTCAGCCGGCCGGGGCCGACCGGGCCAGCGGCGTCTCGTCGGCGGTCTGCGGTTCCACGGCCGCGAGGTCGCGCCCGCGGGTCTCCCTGGCCACGGAGACCGCGACCAGGGTGATGACGGCGGCGAGGATGACGTACAGGGCGATCGGCGTGGCGCTGTCGTAGTCGGCGAGCAGGGCCGTCGCGATGAGCGGCGCCGGGGCGCCGGCCGCGACCGAGGCGAACTGGGCGCCGATCGAGGCGCCCGAGTAGCGCATCCGGGTCGCGAACATCTCCGAGAAGAAGGCGGCCTGCGGTGCGTACATGGCGCCGTGCAGGACCAGGCCGACGGTGACGGCCAGCAGCAGCGCCGGGAAGCTCTTGGTGTCGATGAGGGCGAAGAAGGGGAACGCCCACAGGCCCACCCCGGCGGCGCCCAGCAGGTAGACCGGCTTGCGGCCGATCCGGTCCGAGAGCGCGCCCCAGGCCGGGATCACCGCGAAGTGCACGGCGGAGCCGATGAGCACGGCGTTGAGCGCGGTCTGCTTGCCCAGGCCCGCCTGCGTCGTCGCGTACACCAGGACGAAGGCGGTGATCACGTAGTAGCTGATGTTCTCGGCCATGCGCGCGCCCATCGCCACCAGGACGTCGCGCCAGTGGTCGCGCAGTACGGCGACCAGCGGCATCCGCTCCACTGCCGCGGTCTCGGTCCTGCGGGCCTCGGCGCGCGCGAGGGCCTCCTTGAAGACCGGCGACTCGTCCACGGAGAGCCGGATCCACAGGCCGACCAGCACCAGGACGCCGGACAGCAGGAAGGGCACGCGCCAGCCCCAGGAGGTGAACGCGGCGTCGGACAGCAGGGCGGTCAGGGCGGACAGCACGCCGGTGGCCAGGAGCTGTCCCGCGGGTGCGCCGGTCTGCGGCCAGGAGGCCCAGAAGCCGCGCTGCCGGGCGTCCCCGTGCTCCGACACCAGCAGCACCGCGCCGCCCCACTCGCCGCCCAGCGCGAATCCCTGCACCAGGCGCAGCGCGGTGAGCAGCACTGGAGCGGCCGAGCCCAAGGTGGCGTGGGTCGGCAGCAGGCCGATGCAGAAGGTCGCGCCGCCCATGAGCAGCAGGCTCAGCACCAGGAGGCGCTTGCGCCCGAGGCGGTCCCCGTAGTGCCCGAAGACCAGCGCGCCGATGGGCCGTGCGGCGAAGCCCACCGCGTAGGTGAGGAACGACAGGAGGGTGCCGACCAGCGGATCCGAGCCGGGGAAGAACAGCTTGTTGAAGACGAGGGCGGCGGCGGACCCGTAGAGGAAGAAGTCGTACCACTCGATGGTCGTGCCGACCAGGCTCGCGGCGACGATCCGCCGGAGGCCGGCCGGCGGTGGGGGAGCGGTTACGGGGGAAGCCATGTGCACCACTTCCAGGCGGTTGTCGGGGACGTTTCCGTGTCGGCACAACGTAGGAAGACGCAGGTCACCGGCCCATGTGGTGGGACACCATAGTTAATGTGCGGGATATGCGCGCGGGCACCACGGCGCGGCTGCGGGGGAGGCCGGGAATGCGCCGGCAGGGGGGCGCCGGGAGTCCGGTGGCGGCATCCGGGCGGTGGGCGCCGCCGCCGTGGGCAGGGTCCCGTCGAGAGGGGTGCGGTCACGAGATATCTTGATGTCGAGCAATGTTGCAATGTTGCAGACGTGGAGCGGAGCACCCGGTGACTGACTCGACCATCATCTATACGCACACCGACGAGGCGCCGGCGCTGGCGACGTACTCGTTCCTGCCCGTGATCCAGGCGTACGCCTCCACGGCCGGCGTCGCCGTGGAGACCCGCGACATCTCCCTGGCCGGGCGGATCATCGCGAGCTTCCCCGAGTACCTGGAGGAGGGCCAGCGCATCCCGGACGCCCTCGCGGAGCTCGGCGAGCTGGCGAAGACCCCGGCGGCGAACATCATCAAGCTGCCGAACGTCTCGGCCTCCATCCCGCAGCTGAAGGCCGCGGTCGCGGAGCTTCAGGAGCAGGGCTACGCGCTGCCGGACTACCCGGACGACGCGAAGTCCGACGAGGACAAGGACGTCCGCGCCCGCTACGACAAGATCAAGGGCAGCGCCGTCAACCCGGTCCTGCGCGAGGGCAACTCCGACCGCCGCGCCCCCGCGTCCGTCAAGAACTACGCCAAGGCGCACCCGCACCGCATGGGCGCGTGGTCGGCCGACTCGAAGACCAATGTCGCGCACATGACCGGTGACGACTTCCGGTCCACCGAGAAGTCCGCGGTGATCGCCGAGGACGGCTCCCTGCGCATCGAGCTGCTGGGCGACGACGGCACGACCACGGTGCTGCGCGAGTCGGTCCCGGTGCTCGCGGGCGAGGTCGTGGACGCGTCCGTCATGCGGGTCGCGGTGCTCCGCGAGTTCCTGGGCGAGCAGGTCGCCCGCGCCAAGGCCGAGGGCGTGCTGTTCTCCGTGCACCTGAAGGCCACGATGATGAAGGTCTCCGACCCGATCGTCTTCGGCCACGTGGTGCGCGCGTTCTTCCCCAAGACCTTCGCGCAGTACGGCGAGGCCTTCGCGGCCGCCGGCCTGACCCCGAACGACGGTCTCGGCGGCATCCTCAAGGGCGTCGAGGCGCTGCCCGAGGGCGCGGAGATCAAGGCGTCCTTCGAGGCCGAGCTCGCCGAGGGCCCGGCGCTGGCGATGGTCGACTCCGACCGCGGCATCACCAACCTGCACGTCCCGAGCGACGTCATCGTGGACGCCTCCATGCCGGCCATGATCCGCACCTCCGGCCACATGTGGGGCCCGGACGGCCAGGAGGCCGACACCCTGGCGGTGCTCCCGGACAGCAGCTACGCCGGCATCTACCAGGCCGTCCTCGACGACTGCCGCGCGCACGGCGCCTTCGACCCGGCGACGATGGGCTCGGTCCCGAACGTCGGCCTGATGGCGCAGAAGGCCGAGGAGTACGGCAGCCACGACAAGACCTTCGAGGTCCAGCACACCGGCACCGTCCGCCTGGTCGACCGGGCCGGCAACGTCGTGCTGGAGCAGGCCGTCTCCGCGGGCGACATCTTCCGCGCCTGCCAGACCAAGGACGCGCCGATCAAGGACTGGGTCAAGCTCGCCGTCACCCGCGCCCGTGCGACCGGCGACCCGGCGGTGTTCTGGCTGGACGCGGAGCGCGCCCACGACGCGAACCTGATCGCCAAGGTCGAGCAGTATCTGCCGGAGCACGACACCGAGGGCCTGCAGATCGAGATCAAGTCGCCGGTCGAGGCGACGAAGTTCTCCCTGGAGCGCATCCGCCGCGGCGAGAACACGATCTCCGTCACCGGCAACGTGCTGCGCGACTACCTGACCGACCTCTTCCCGATCCTGGAGCTGGGCACCAGCGCCAAGATGCTGTCGGTGGTCCCGCTGATGAACGGCGGCGGCCTGTTCGAGACCGGCGCCGGCGGCTCCGCGCCCAAGCACGTGCAGCAGCTGGTCAAGGAGAACTACCTGCGTTGGGACAGCCTGGGCGAGTTCCTGGCCCTCGCGGTCAGCTTCGAGCACCTGGCGACCACCACGGGCAACGCCCGCGCCCAGGTCCTGGCCGACACCCTGGACCGCGCCACCGGCACGTTCCTCAACGAGGACAAGTCGCCCAGCCGCAAGCTCGGCGGCATCGACAACCGCGGCAGCCACTTCTACCTGGCCCTGTACTGGGCCCAGGAGCTGGCGGGGCAGACGGACGACCCGGAGCTGGCCAAGGCCTTCGCCCCGCTCGCCCAGACGCTGTCGGACAAGGAGCAGACGATCGTCGACGAGCTGATCGCCGTCCAGGGCTCCCCGGCCGACATCGGCGGCTACTACCAGCCCGACGCCGTGAAGGCCGCGGCCGTCATGCGCCCGTCGGCCACGCTCAACGAGGCTCTGGCGATCCTCGGCTGACCCGGCCCTCACGTACGCGAACGAACCGCCCCGGCTGGAGGATCAGCCGGGGCGGTTCGCTTCGTGCGGCGCGCGTCAGGCGAAGACGCCGTCGAGCCAGCGCTGCCAGCGCTCCGCGGCTTCCTTGCCGTCGGCGCCGGCCGAGAAGTCGTGCACGCTGATGCCGACCGGTGCGCCGAAGTGGTTGCGGCCGAAGACCCGGTACATGGCGTCGGTGGTGCGCACGCCGACGAAGTACGGGTTGCGGAAGTCCACGACGGCGTCCACGGGCGCCGCCACGCCGGGCAGCCGCAGGCGGACACCGGCGCCCTCTGCGGCGTCGTCGGGTACGCCGAGGGCGCGGCTGACGGCTTCCAGGGCGTCCGGCGCGGTGGAGGCGGCGGGGCCGTTGACGGTCGCGAAGGCGGCGGGGCGGCCCGCGAAGTGCGTCAGGTACTGACGCAGGGTGTGCAGGTAGAAGTCGGTGTGCTTGCTCGCGCCGTCGTACTGGGTGTCCCAGTCGTCGACGAAGATGCCGCTGTGCACGTAGCGGACCCGGCAACCGCCGTCCCCGCGGGCCTCGATGACGTGCTCGAGCTGGTTGAAGGCCTGGTTCCCGACGCCGTCGGGGAACTCCGCGCGGGCGGTCAGGTGGTGCGGCGGGTCCCAGACGGTGAGGACGCCGCCGAAGGGTGCGGCGCCGCCCTGGCGGGGCTCGAACTCCTGGGGCCAGAGCCAGCCCGCCGAGCCGGTGGTGACGGCCTCCCAGACCTCCTCCGGTGCCGCCTCGACCTCGAACTCGCGGACGATCTCGAATTCCTTGCCCATGGGGGTGCTCTCTCCTCGTGCCCGCTGACGTGCGGGGCGGATGTGGTGTGCGGAGGCGGTGGGGCGCTGCGGTGCGGGCACGGCTCCTACGCCTGCTCCTCGACGGCCGGCGGGGTTTCGGGCGTTGACTGCCCTGCGGTCACCGGGTCCTTGACGGTGGGATGGAGCGCGACGACGATGCGGTGCTCGCGGCCGCCCTCGGCGTCCGCGTCGTGGTACCGGGCGATCAGCGCGCTCACGCCGCGGGTCAGCTCCTCGACGAAGGCGGCCCGGTCGGCGGCGGACGCGAAGCGCACCTCGCCGTCCAGGGCGTAGGTCGCCAGCCGCTGGCGGGCCCTGGCCGCGCCGGTGATCAGGGTGCCGACGTCGCGCACCAGGCGGGCGGCGACGGCCAGCAGCCAGCGGGCGGACAACTGGTCGCGGAACCGGCCGGGGTCGGGCTGCACGGCGGCCAGCGCGAGCGGTGAGATGACGTACGAGGCGGCGGTCGCCTGCATCAGCCGCTCGGTGACATTGCCCTTGCGGCGTTCCCCGGCCAGTTCCACCAGGCCGTGCGTCTCCAGCGCCCTGAGGTGGTAGTTCACCTTCTGCCGGGGCAGCCCGACCCGGGCGGCGAGCATGGTCGCCGACGCGGGACCCCCGGCCAGCTCGGCCAGGAGCCGGGCCCGTACGGGGTCCAGGGAGGCGGCGGCGGCCGCGGAGTCCTCGATCACGGTCACGTCCAGCATGGCCCCAGACTCTCACCGAACAATATTTTTGTCCAGACTCATCACCTTGTCGGGCGCTCCCCGCGACACCCGCCGGTAACCGCGAAGGCGGTGACGAAACGCCGATTTCACCGGACGAGCGAGCACCCCTGACATCGCTCTGATCGGCATCCGCGCAGGTGACGCGACGGAACGCCCGGGCCCCCAGTGCGTTACAGCGTGGTACTCCACCCCGCGCCCCCCGGCTCCTAAGGTCAGCCGACAAGCGGCCCGGAGCCCGTCTCCGGGGTCCGCGCATCGCCGCGTGTCGGAGGGAAGACCGATGAGTCGAGTTGTGCGCGCAGCACTCGTGCAGACCAGGTGGACCGGCGACAAGGAATCGATGGTCGACCTGCACGAGCGGTACGCCCGTGAGGCCGCCGCCCGGGGGGCGCAGGTGATCGGGTTCCAGGAGGTGTTCAACGCCCCCTACTTCTGCCAGGTCCAGGAGCCGGAGCACTACGGCTGGGCCGAGCCCGTGCCGGACGGTCCGACCGTGCGGCGCATGCAGGCGCTGGCCAAGGAGCTGGGCCTGGTCATGGTCGTGCCGGTCTACGAGGTCGAGCAGGCGGGCTTCTACTACAACACCGCAGCGGTGATCGACGCCGACGGCTCGTACCTCGGCAAGTACCGCAAGCACCACATTCCGCAGGTCAAGGGCTTCTGGGAGAAGTTCTACTTCAAGCCCGGCAATCTCGGCTGGCCCGTCTTCGACACCGCGGTCGGCAAGGTCGGCGTCTACATCTGCTACGACCGGCACTTCCCCGAGGGCTGGCGCGCCCTCGGCCTTGCCGGGGCCGAACTGGTCTACAACCCCTCCGCGACCTCCCGCGGGCTGTCGGCCTACCTCTGGCAGCTGGAGCAGCCGGCCGCCGCCGTCGCCAACGAGTACTTCGTGGCCGCGATCAACCGCGTCGGCCAGGAGGAGTACGGCGACAACGACTTCTACGGCACCTCGTACTTCGTCGACCCGCGCGGTCAGTTCGTCGGCGACGTGGCCTCCGACAAGGAGGAGGAACTGGTCGTCCGCGACCTGGACTTCGGGCAGATCGAGGAGGTCCGCCGGCAGTGGGCCTTCTACCGGGACCGCCGTCCCGACGCCTACGGCCCGCTGACCGAGGCCTGAGGGGAGGGACGCGGGACATGAGCCGGATCCTGATCCGCGGCGGACTGGTCGTCACCGCCGCCGAGGAGACCCCCGCCGACGTGCTCGTCGAGGACGAGCGGATCGTGGCCCTGGCCGCCGCCGGCAGCACCGTCGCCGAGGGCTGGACAGCGGACACCGTGATCGACGCGACCGGGATGTACGTCATCCCGGGCGGCGTCGACGCGCACACGCACATGGAGCTGCCCTTCGGCGGCACCTTCGCCTCCGACACCTTCGAGACCGGAACGCGGGCCGCCGCGTGGGGCGGGACCACCACGATCGTGGACTTCGCCGTGCAGTCCGTGGGCGAGCCGCTGCGCGCCGGGCTCGACGCCTGGCACGCCAAGGCCGAGGGCAACTGCGCCGTCGACTACGCGTTCCACATGATCATGTCTGATGTCACCGAGGACAGCCTCAAGGAAATGGACCTCCTCGTGGACGAGGGCGTCACGTCCTTCAAGCTGTTCATGGCCTATCCGGGGGTGTTCTACAGCGACGACGGCCGCATCCTGCGCGCGATGCAGCGCGGCGCCGACAACGGCGGCCTGATCATGATGCACGCCGAGAACGGCATCGCCATCGACGTACTGGTCGAGCAGGCGCTGGCCGCCGGGAAGACCGACCCGCGCCACCACGGCGAGGTCCGGAGGGAGTTGCTGGAGGCGGAGGCCACCCATCGCGCCATCCGGCTCGCGGAGGTCGCCGGCTCGCCGCTCTACGTCGTCCACGTCTCCGCGCAGCAGGCCGTCGCCGAGCTGGCCACCGCGCGCGACCGCGGCCTCAACGTCTTCGCCGAGACCTGCCCGCAGTATCTGTTCCTGTCCACGGACAACCTGGCCGAGCCGGACTTCGAGGGCGCCAAGTACGTCTGCTCCACCCCGCTGCGTCCCAGGGAGCACCAGGCCGAGCTGTGGAAGGGCCTGCGCACCAACGATCTGCAGGTGGTGTCGACGGACCACTGCCCGTTCTGCTTCGTGGGGCAGAAGGAGCTGGGCCGGGGCGACTTCTCGAAGATCCCCAATGGTCTGCCGGGGGTGGAGAACCGGATGGACCTGCTGCACCAGGCCGTGGTGGACGGCCACATCAGCCGCCGCCGCTGGATCGAGATCGCCTGCGCCACCCCGGCGCGGATGTTCGGGCTGTACCCCCGCAAGGGCACCATCGCGCCGGGCGCGGACGCCGACATCGTGATCTACGACCCCGCGGCGGAGCAGGTCGTGTCCGCCGCGACCCACCACATGAACGTCGACTACTCGGCCTACGAGGGCAAGCGCCTGACCGGCAAGGCCCGTACCGTCCTGTCCCGCGGCACCGTGGTCGTCGACCAGGACCGCTACCTGGGCCGGGCCGGCCACGGCCGCTACCAGACCCGCGCGACCTGCCAGTACCTCGTCTGACCACACCCAGCCACCCCAGGGAGCAGAGCAATGGATTTTGGTCTCGTCCTGCAGACGGACCCGCCCGCCGCCGGGGTCGTCGAGCTCATGCGGCGCGCCGAGCGCAACGGCTTCACCCATGGCTGGACGTTCGACTCGACCGTGCTGTGGCAGGAGCCGTTCGTCATCCACAGCCAGATCCTGGCGCGGACCGAGCGGCTGGTCGTCGGGCCGATGGTCACCAACCCGGGTACCCGTACCTGGGAGGTGACCGCCTCCACCTTCGCGACGCTGAACGAGATGTTCGGCGACCGGACGATCTGCGGCATCGGCCGCGGCGACTCCGCGATGCGGGTCGCGGGCCGCAAGCCCAACACCCTCGCCCGAATAGAGGAGGCCATGCACGTCATCCGCGAACTCGCCGAGGGACGCGAGGTGGACCTCGGCGGCGGCACGGTGGTGAAGTTCCCCTGGGTGCGCCCCGGTGCCGAACTGCCGGTGTGGATGGCGGCGTACGGTCCGAAGGCACTGGCGATCACTGGGGCGAAGGCGGACGGCTTCATCCTGCAGCTCGCCGACGTCTATCTGACGGAGTGGATGGTCAAGGCGGTCAAGGACGCGGCGGTGGCCGCCGGCCGCGACCCGTCGGCGGTGAAGGTCTGCGTGGCCGCGCCCGCCTACGTCACCGAGGACGACTCGCCGCAGGCCCTGGCCCACGCCCGCGAGCAGTGCCGCTGGTTCGGCGGCATGGTCGGCAACCACGTCGCCGACCTGGTGACCAAGTACGGGGAGGAGTCCGCCGCCGTCCCCCAGGAGCTGACGGATTACATCAAGGCCCGCGAGGGGTACGACTACTCGCACCACGGCCGCACCGGCAACCCCGACACCGCGTTCGTCCCCGACGAGATCGTCGACCGCTTCTGCCTCATCGGCACCGCGGAGCAGCACATCGAGAAGCTGCGCGCCCTGAAGGCCCTCGGCGTCGACCAGTTCGCCCTGTACGACATGCAGGACGCCAAGGAGTCCGTGATCGACGTCTACGGCTCCACCGTCATTCCCGCACTCCGCGGCTGACCCCGGCCCCTTCATCCCCCCGCACGGCACGTTCGATCCCCGATCCCCGCCTCGAACGAAGGGGGCTGCCATGACAGCCACCGCTCCACCGCCGGCCGGCAGAGCCGGGGCCGACGGCCGCGTCGAGCTCGCGCCCGACGCGATTCCCTCCGGCCCCTACGCCAACCAGGACCTGCTTCCGGTACCGCTCGCCCAACGGAAGTGGACCACGTACAACTTCACCGCCCTGTGGGTCGGCATGGCCCACAACGTCGCTTCCTGGACCCTCGCCTCGGGCCTGGTCGCCCTCGGCATGGACTGGAAGCAGGCGGTCCTCACCATCGCCCTCGCCAATGTCGTCGTGCTGGTGCCGATGCTGCTCACCGGCCACGCCGGCCCCAAGTACGGCATCCCCTTCCCGGTGTTCGCCCGTGCGTCGTTCGGGGTGCGCGGCGCCAACCTGCCCGCCCTGGTCCGGGCCGCGGTCGCCTGCGTCTGGTTCGGCATCCAGACCTGGATCGGCGGCTCCGGCATCTTCCTGCTCGCCGGGAAGCTCTTCGGCGACTCGTGGGCGAGCGCCGGGACGATCGGCGGATACCCGTGGACGCAGTGGCTGTCCTTCGTCGTCTTCTGGATCATTCAGGTCGCGATCATCGTGCGCGGCATGGAGATGGTCCGCCGCTTCGAGAACTGGGCGGCGCCCTTCGTCATCGTCGGCGCCATCGCGCTGCTGATCTGGATGACGAACAAGGCCGGCGGCCTGGGCCCGCTGCTCGACCAGCCCTCCGCGCTCGGCTGGGGATCCGGGTTCTGGAAGGTCTTCTTCCCCGCGCTCATGGGCATGATCGGCTTCTGGTCGACGCTCTCCCTCAACATCCCCGACTTCACCCGCTACGCCGCCGGGCAGCGCGCCCAGCTGTGGGGCCAGTCCCTGGGCCTGCCGACCACGATGACGCTGTTCGCGCTGCTCTCGGTGCTGGTCACCTCGGGCTCGCAGGCCGTGTACGGGGAACCGATCTGGGACCCGGTGGCGCTGGCCGCGAAGCTGGACAACTGGGCCGGGGTGCTCTTCGCGCTGATCACGGTCCTGGTGGCCACCTTGTCGGTGAACATCGCGGCCAACGTGGTCTCGCCCGCCTTCGACCTGTCCAACATCGCGCCGCGCCGGATCAGCTTCCGCACCGGTGCCCTGATCACCGCCGTGGTGGGCGTCGTCATCTTCCCGTGGAAGCTGCTGGCGAGCCCGCAGGCGTACATCTTCACCTGGCTCGGCACGGTCGGCGGACTGCTCGGCACCGTGGCCGGCATCCTCATCGCCGACTACTGGATCGTCCGCCGTACCCGGCTCGAACTCGCGGACCTGTACCGGACGGAGGGACGCTACTGGTACGACGGCGGCTGGAACTGGCGGGCGCTGGCGGCCTTCACCGTGGGCGGCGTCCTCGCCATCGGCGGCTCGCACTCCGGGCTCGACGCCAAGGGCGTCAAGCAGGGGCCGTTCCCCGTCGACGGCATGATCCCGTTCCTCAAGCCGCTCGCCGACTACGGCTGGGCCGTCGGCCTGGCTGCGTCCCTGGTCGTCTACCTCCTGCTGACCCGGCTCGCCCCCGACCGCAGGAGCTGACCTCCGGCCGCCCGTGCGCGGGGCCCGGGCCCCGGCCGCCTCAGCGGTCGGCCCCGGGCCCCGCGGCGCGCTGCGCCTCGTGCGCGAGGAGCGCGACGTACAGCGAGGTCAGCTGCTCCCAGTCGTCCAGGTCGATGCCGAGCAGGGCCTCGATGCTCTGCAGCCGCCGGTAGAACGCCGGCCGGCTGACGTGGTGCATCTGCGCCGCCGCCGACTTGTTGCGGCCGGTGTCCAGATAGGCGCGCAGCGCCTCCAGCAGCGCCGGGTTCCGCAGCAGCGGGCCCAGCTCCCGCCCGATGAAGGCCTGGAGTTCCGGCTCGTCCCGCAGCAGCCGGACCAGGCCGCGCAGCCGCACGTCCCGCAGCCGGGCCACGGGTGACGCCGGGGGCCCGGCCACCGCCGCGTCCGCGACGTGCACCGCCTCGACGAAGGAGCGCCGCACCTCGTCCAGTTCGCGGCAGCCGAAGCCCGCCCCGGCGACCGCCGTGCGGCCCCGGGCCGCCAGTTCCTCGTGCACCTGGACCGCGACCCGCCGCACGGCGGCATCGGTGTCCTGCCCGTACGGGACGCTGAGCAGCACCGCCGTGCCCGCCGGGCCGATCCGGGCCACCAGGCCCGCCACGTCCGGATGCTCGGCCAGCGCGTGCTCGATCAGCTCGGGAAGGTCGTCCCTGCCGTCCGGCGCCGGACCGAGGGGGCGTACGACCACGGGAACGAAGACGCGCCGGTTGACCGGGAGCCCCGCCGCGCGCACCCGGGTCAGCAACTGCTCGGGGCGGGCGGTGCCCGAGGCCAGGTCGAGCAGCAGCGACTCGGCGGCCTGGTCCTCCCAGCCCCGGTCGCGGTCGCCCAGCAGGCGGTGCATGGCCAGCGCCTCGGCGGCGCGCGCCCCCAGCACCCGGCCCGACTCCTCCGTGCCCTGGTGGCCGACGAGCACCAGCCGGCCCCACTGCTGGCCCCGGGCCTCCAGCGGCGCCACGATCCAGCCGTCCGGTCCGACCGTCACCGCCCCGCTCCCCGCGAGCTCGGCCACCTGCCGGGAGACCCGCTCCCAGTCCCGCAGCAGGCCGTTGAGCGACCCCTGGTCCCCGGCCGAGGCCAGCACGCGCTGCGCGAGGTTGACCACGAGCGCCGGGCAGCCGCTCAGCGCGGCGATCTCGTCCAGCACCCGTTGCAGCGTCGCGCCGGAGAGATTGAGCACGGTCAGCGAGGACCGTATCCGTTCCGACAGGTCGAGGGCGGCGAACCGGCCGTGCACCAGGCGCGCGTGCACCTCCTCGGTGAGCCGGGCGAACGGCGCGGGCCGGTGCAGCACGATCAGCGGCACCCCGCAGCGCTCGGCGGCCCGCCGCATCGGCTCGGGCGTGGTGCGGAAGGCGCGGCCGAGGCCCAGGACCACGGCGGCGACGTCGGCCCGCTGCATCGACTCCACGTACTCGCGCTGGGCCCGTTCGTCGCCCGCCAGCAGCAGACCGGTGGTGAGCACCATCTCCCCGCCGCTGAGCATGACCCCGACGTCCAGCGCCTCGGCGACGTGCAGCCAGCGCACCGCGCGGTGCAGGTGCGCGGAGCCGGCGACGACCTCCGGCCCCCAGGGCGTGACGAGGTCCAGGTCCAGGACGTCGCGCACGGTCAGCCGACCCGCCGTGTGCGGCGGGGGTGCGTCCGGTCTGTCGTCGCCCACGCGATCACGCCCGTCCCTCGTCCTGCCAGGGGTGGGAGTCTAGTCACCGTCGCCGCGACCGGGCGGGTGAGCGGCCCGAGCTTCCCGGGCCGCTCACCCGCGGGTCAGATGCCGTAGACGCGGCGGGCGGTCCCGGAGAACACCGCGTCCCGCTCGGCCGGGGCGAGGCCGTCGGTCAGGGTGCGGGCGGCGTCGACGACCTCGGCGTAGGAGGCGGCGAGCCGCGAGACCGGCCAGTCGGAGCCGAACATCAGGCGGTCCGGGCCGAAGGCGTCCAGCACGGTGCCGGCGTAGGGCGCGAGGTCGGCGGTGGTCCAGGAGTCCCAGTCGGCCTCGGTGACCATGCCGGACAGCTTGCAGACGGCGTTGGGCAGCGCGGCCAGCGCCCGCAGGTCGTCCGCCCACGGCCGCAACGTTCCCGCGGCGATGGGGGGTTTGCCCAGGTGGTCCAGGACGAACACCAGCTCCGGCAGGAGCGCCGCCGCCTTGGTTGCCGCCGGCAGTTGCTCGGCCAGCACCACCAGGTCGTACACCAGACCCGCCTCGGCCACGGCGCGCAGCCCGCGCTGCACGTCGGCGCGGAGCAGCCACTCCGGGTCGGGCTCGCCCTGCACCTGGTGGCGGATGCCCACCAGGCGCTCCCCGCCGGGCAGTTCGCGCAGGGCCGCGAGCCGGTCGGCGACCGCGGGGTCCGTCAGGTCGGTCCAGCCCACGACCCCGGCGACGAGACCGCCCGGCGCGGCGAGGGCGAGGAACTCCGGTGTCTCCTCGGCGACGGTGACGGTCTGGACGAGGACGGTGGCGGTGACGCCCGCCGCCCGCGCCTCGGGTTCCAGGTCGGCGACGGAGAACGAGCGGCGCAGCGGGGCCAGCCGCTCGCCGGTGAGCCAGTCCTGGTCGCGGACGGCGAGGTCCCAGACGTGGTGGTGGGCGTCCACGACGCCGTGCGGCACGGTCACAGCTCCCACACCACCGGCAGGGTCGCCCCGGCGCCGTCCGCCGAGTAGTCGTGCGCGACGTCCAGGAGCTCCGCCATCCGCGCCTGCCAGGCGATGTTGACGGGCAGGCCCTCCAGCGCGGCGATCATCGCCGGGTAGTCGTCCACGTCCAGGAGGTGGAACAGATCGGTTCCGCTGCGCCAGATGGTCCACGCGCGCACGCCCGCGGCGCGGATCGCGGTGGTGAGCTCCTCGGGCACCTCGCGGTGAGCCGCCTCGTACTCCCCGATCCGGTCGGCGCGGACCGTGGTGTGCAGCGCGACCTTCACGACGCCTCCCCGGGGGGTACGGGCGTCTCGGCGCCGAGCAGTCCCTCGGCGCGCAGGTCGTCCCAGAGCGCGGCCGGCAGCGGGTGCTGGTGCATCGCCTCGGCGTCGCGCACCTCCGCGGGCGAGCGGAGCCCCAGCAGCACGCTCGCCACGGCCGGATGCGCGGCGGGGAAGCGCTGGGCCGCCGCGCGCAGGGGGACGCCGTGGCGGCCGGTGACGGACTGGAGACGGCGGGCGCGGGCCAGGACGGGGGCGGGGACCGGGGCGTACTCGTACCGGGAGTCCGGGCGCGGGTCGATCAGTAGGCCGGAGTTGAAGACCCCGCCGACGACCACGCTCTTCCCGCGCACCGCCGCCTCCGGCAGCACTTCGGCGAGGCCCTCCTGCTCCAGCAGCGTGTAGCGGCCGGCCATCAGCACCACGTCCACGTCGGTGTCGCGCAGGAAGCGCGCGAGCATGCCCGTCTGGTTCATGCCGGCGCCGATGGCGTCCACGACTCCCTCGGACCGCAGCTTCTCCAGGGCGGGGTAGCCCTGGCCGAAGGCCTCTTCCGCGTGGTCGTCGGGATCGTGCAGGAAGACGACGTCGATGCGGTCGAGGCCGAGGCGCCGCAGGCTGTCCTCGATGCTGCGGCGCACGCCGTCGGCGCTGAAGTCCCAGACCCGGCGGTGGTCGGCGGGGACGGCGAAGCCGTTCGCCAGGTCGTCGCCGACCGCCGCGCCGCCGTCCCCGGCGGGCTCCAGAAGGCGACCGACCTTGGTCGAGACCGTGTACTGCTCGCGCGGCCGGTCGCGCAGGGCGGCGCCGAGCCGCCGCTCGGACAGCCCCAGGCCGTAGTGCGGGGCGGTGTCGAAGAAGCGGATGCCCGCGTCCCAGGCGGCGTCCACGGCCTGCGCCGCCGCCTCGTCGGTGACCGGTGTGAACAGGTTGCCGAGGGCCGCGGAGCCGAAGCCCACCGCGGTCACGGGGACGCCGCTGCGGCCGAGGGTGTTGCGTCGCATCCCCGCTCCCCTCATTGCCCTGCCGGGCGCAGGCGCAGCCCGGCCATGCCGCCGTCGACCGCGAGCGCGGTGCCGGTGACCGAGGCCGCGGCGGGGCTCGCCAGGTAGGCGATGGCGGCGGCCACCTCGTCCGCGGTCACCAGGCGGCCCATGGGCTGCCGGGCCCGCAGCGCGGCGCGCTCGGCCTCGGGGTCGTCGGCGGCGTCCAGCAGGCGCGCCACCCACGGGGTGTCGGCGGTGCCGGGGTTGACGCAGTTGACGCGGATGCCCTCGCGGACGTGGTCGGCCGCCATCGCCAGCGTCAGCGACAGGACCGCGCCCTTGCTCGCGCTGTACAGGGCGCGCTGGGGCAGCCCCGCGGTGGCGGCGATCGAGCAGGTGTTGACGACCGACGCGTGGGCGGAGCGCCGCAGGTGGGGGAGGGCCGCGCGGGTGGTGCGGACCATGCCGAGGACGTTGACGTCGAGCACGCGGTGCCACTGCTCGTCGGGGTTGTCCTCGATGGTGCCCGCGGCGCCGATCCCGGCGTTGTTGACCACGATGTCGAGACCGCCCAGCTCCTGCGCCGCCGCGTCGACGGCGGCCCGCGTGGAGGCGTCGTCGGACACGTCCGCCTTGAAGGCCAGCAGCGGTTCCGGCAGCGCGCCGGGCGCGAGGTCGAGCACGGCGACCCGGGCGCCGCGCGCCGCGAGGAGCCGCGCGGTGGCCAGTCCGATTCCCGAGGCGCCGCCCGTCACCAGGGCGGCGAGCCCGCTCAGCCCGTCCAGTTCGCTCATGCCGTCTGTCCTTCCTGCCCTGCCCGGTCGGCCACCCAGAACGTACCGTCCGGGTAGCGGAATTCGTCGATCGATTCCGGTCTCATCTGCGCCGAGAAGCCGGGTTCCGCGGGAGCGGTGTAGTGGCCGTGCCGGATGACGACCGGGGTGACGAAGTGCTCGTGGAGGTGGTCCACGTACTCGATGACGCGGTCCTCGGTGGTGCCGGACAGCGCCACGTAGTCGAACATCGACAGGTGCTGCACCAGTTCGCACAGCCCCACGCCGCCCGCGTGCGGACAGACCGGCACACCGAAGGCGGCGGCCAGCAGCAGGATGGCCAGGTTCTCGTTGACACCGCCGACGCGCGCCGCGTCGATCTGGAGCACGTCGAGCGCCCCGGCCTGCAGCAACTGCTTGAAGACGATGCGGTTCTGCACGTGCTCGCCGGTGGCGACCCGCACCGGGGCCACGGCCTCGCGGACGGCGGCGTGGCCGAGGACGTCGTCGGGCGAGGTCGGCTCCTCGATCCAGTACGGCTCGAACTCGCCGAGCGCGTTCACCCAGGCCACGGCCTCGCCGACGTTCCAGCGCTGGTTGGCGTCGATCGCGATGCGCACGTCGGGGCCGACGGCGGCGCGGGCGGCGCGCAGCCGGCGGACGTCGTCCTCCAGGTCGGCGCCGACCTTCAGCTTGATCTGGGTGAAGCCGTCGGCGACCGCCTGCTTGGCGAGCCGGGTCAGCTTCTCGTCGGAGTAGCCGAGCCAGCCGGGCGAGGTGGTGTAGCCGGGATAGCCCCGTTCCCGCAGCCCGGCGGCGCGGGCGGCCGCGCCCTCCTTGCCGCGCCGCAGCAGTTCCAGGGCGCGTTCGGGGGTGAGGGCGTCGGCGATGTAGCGGAAGTCGACCTGGGAGACCAGCCATTCGGGTTCGGCGTCGGCCAGGAAGCGCCACAGCGGCTTGTCGGCGCGCTTGGCGGCCAGGTCCCACACGGCGTTGACGACGGCGCCGATCGCCATGTGCATCACGCCCTTCTCGGGGCCCAGCCAGCGCAGCTGGCTGTCACCGGTCAGGTCGCGGGCGACCGAGCCGGGGTCGGCGCACACCTCGTCCACCGGGCGGCCGATCAGGTGCGGGCGCAGCGCTTCGATGGCCGCGACCTGGACGTCGTTGCCGCGTCCGATGGTGAAGACGAAGCCGTGCCCCTCCAGGCCGTCGCCGGCGTCGGTGCGCAGCACCACGTACGCGGCGGAATAGTCGGGATCCGGGTTCATCGCGTCGGACCCGTCCAGTTCCCGTGAGGTGGGGAAGCGGATGTCGTGGGTGTCGATCGCGGTGATACAGGCGGAGGTCGCGGACAACTGGCTGCCTTTCACGCTCGGCCATGGGCGAGACATCGGAGGTCTCGCGCCAGGGTGACTGTAAGCGCCATCGGCCGGGGCTGGCAATCCATTCCTCGGATGTCTGTGACGGATGGGTGTGCCGCGCCCGATGGGCAACGGATTCGTCCGATCGTGTCCGTACAGGGGGTTGTCATGACAGCACGACGGACTTACTTTCCTTCTCGTCCGCGATACCTCGGATGAATCGCCCCCGCCCTGGGCAAGGAGAGAACACGGCCATGAAGCTCGCCCGTACGCGCTCCACCGCCGCGGTTGCCGCGGCCGCACTTGCGTTGGCCGCCCTCGCCACCGCCTGCAACCGCGGCAGCGACAGCACCGCCGGGGCAGGTGGTGACAAGAAGCCGGCCATCGGCATCGACCTGCCGCGCTCCGACTCCGACTTCTGGAACTCCTACGCGCAGTACATCGAGCAGGGCATCAAGGACGACGGCCTGAACGCCCTGCCGCGCAGCAACTCGCAGAACGACGTCACCAAGCTCGTGGCCAACGTCCAGGTCTTCGAGAACACCGGCGCGAAGTCCGTCGTGATGGCCCCTCAGGACACCGGCGCGATCGCCTCCACGCTCGACACCCTGGCCGGCAAGAAGATCCCGGTCGTCAGTGTGGACACCCGCCCCGACAAGGGCGACGTCTACATGGTCGTCCGCGCCGACAACAAGGCGTACGGCACCAAGGCGTGCGAGTTCCTCGGCGAGCAGATGGGCGGCAAGGGCAAGATCGCCGAGTTCCAGGGAGCCCTGGACTCCATCAACGGACGCGACCGCTCCGAGGCGTTCGCGGCCTGCATGAAGGAGAAGTTCCCCGGGATCCGGGTCTTCGAGCTGCCGACCGACTGGAAGGGTGACGTGGCGTCGGCCAAGCTGCAGAGCCTGCTCGCCCAGCACCCCGACCTCGGCGGCATCTACATGCAGGCCGGCGGCGTCTTCCTGCAGCCCACCCTCGCCCTGCTGAAGCAGAAGGGCCTGCTCAAGCCGGCCGGGCAGAAGGGCCACATCTTCATCATCTCCAACGACGGCATCCCGCAGGAGTTCGACGCGATCCGCAAGGGCGAGATCGACGCCACCGTCTCCCAGCCCGCCGACCTGTACGCCAAGTACGCGCTCTTCTACGCCAAGGCCGCCGCCGAGGGCAAGACCTTCCAGGCCGGCCCGACCGACCACGACTCCACCATCATCGCCATCCCCAACGGCCTGGAGGACCAGCTCCCGGCGCCTCTGGTGACCAAGGACAACGTCGACGACAAGGCCCTGTGGGGCAACAACATCGGCTGATCCGCGGCGGCCCGGGGCCGGTCCGGCCGCACCGGCCCGCTCCGGCCCCGCCCGCCGCCCACCCGTACGCACGCACCGCACCCGCACGCACCGCATCCGCAGAACGGAATCCACCATGGCGGACCCCGCCACCGCGCCGCCCCCCGTGGCCGAGGCGACCGGGATCGGCAAACGCTTCGGCGCCACCGTGGCGCTGCGCGACGCCCGCATCTCGGTCGCCGCCGGCGAGTCGCACGCACTCGTCGGCCGCAACGGCGCGGGCAAGTCCACCCTCGTCAACATCCTCACCGGCCTGTACCAGCCCGACGCGGGGAGCCTGCGCTTCTCCGGCGCGCCGGCTCCCTCGTTCGGGGACACCGACGCC
Organism: Streptomyces sp. NPDC088733; assembly: GCF_044751185.1. Taxonomy (NCBI): domain Bacteria; kingdom Bacillati; phylum Actinomycetota; class Actinomycetes; order Kitasatosporales; family Streptomycetaceae; genus Streptomyces; species Streptomyces sp. NPDC088733. The sequence goes on along the minus strand of NZ_JBIVLH010000024.1, from coordinate 72,888 downwards.
TGGCGCGCCCGGGTCGCCTGCGTCTACCAGCGCTCCACGGTCATCGGGGAGCTGTCGGTGGCCGAGAACCTCTTCCTCAACCGGCAGAGCGCCGGCTCCCTGCGGCCCATCCGGTGGAGGACCCTGCGGCAGCGGGCCCAGGACCTGCTCGCCGAGTACGGGGTCGACATCGACCCCGCCGCCCGGGCCCGCGACCTCACCGTCGAGCAGCGGCAGTTCGTGGAGATCGCGCGCGCCCTGTCCTTCGGCGCGCGCTTCATCATCCTGGACGAGCCCACCGCGCGCCTGGACGCCGGTGGCATCTCGCGCCTGTTCGACAAGCTCCGTGACCTGCAACGGCAGGGCGTCGCCTTCCTGTTCATCTCCCACCACCTGCAGGAGGTCTACGACCTCTGCAGCACCGTCACCGTGTACCGGGACGCCCGCCACATCGTCACCGCGCCCGTGGCCGAGATCGGCCACGACGCCCTGGTGGAGGCGATGACGGGGGAGTCCGCGGGCGCCGCGCAGCCGTGGGCCGCCGCCGAGACCGCCCCCGCGGCAGCGGACGACGGGCCGGAATTGCTCTCCGTGACCGGACTGACCCTCGACGGGGCGTACGAGGACGTCAGCCTCTCGGTACGGGCCGGCGAGGTGGTGGGCCTCGCGGGAGCCACCGCGAGCGGCGCCGTGCGGCTCGGCGAGACGCTCGCCGGACTGCACCGCGCCGACACCGGGCGGATCGCCGTCGCCGGGCGCCCGGTGCGGGCCGGCGGGGTGCCCGACGCCCTCGCGGCGGGCGTGGGCCTGGTGCCCGAGGACCGGCACCACCAGGGACTGGTCGCCAACCGCAGCGTGGCCGAGAACGCGACCCTGACCGTGACCGACCAGCTCGGGCCGTTCGGCACCGTCCTCCCCTCGCGCACACGGGACTTCGCCGAGCGGATGATCGAGGACCTGGACATCAGGACCCCGGGCTTCGCCACTCCCGTCTCCGCGCTGTCCGGCGGCAACCAGCAGAAGGTCGTGGTCGCCCGCGCCCTCGCCACCGACCCGCACGTCCTGGTGGCGGTCCGCCCGACCAACGGCGTGGACGTGCGGTCCAAGGAGTTCCTGCTCGGCAGGATCCGCCAGGTCGCCGGCGCGGGCCGGGCGGCACTGATCATCTCCGACGAACTGGACGACCTGAGGGCCTGCGACCGGATCGTGGCGATGTTCCACGGCCGGGTCGTCGCGGAGTTCGACCGGGGCTGGCGGGACGAGGAACTGGTCGCCGCCATGGAGGGCGTGTCCCGCGCCCCGTCCGCCGGAGCGTCCGGCACCGCCGGTGACGCCGGCCCCTCAGAGCAGGAAAGGTAGTCATGTCCGCCACCACCGACGTCACCGAACCCCCGGTGCCCGCCGCGAAGAACTCCGCGGCGGACGAGCCGCGCCGCGGGCCCGGCGGCCTCGCGCGCTTCCGTGAACTCTCCCTCGTGCCGGCCATCTTCGTGCTCGGGGTCATCGGGTTCATCGTCTCGCCCGCCTTCCTGACCTCCGACAACCTGATCGGTGTGGCCCAGCAGTCCACCGAGCTGAGCCTGCTGGTGCTCGCCGAGGCGCTGATCCTCATCGCCGGGCGCATGGACCTGTCCCTGGAGTCCACCATCGGCGTCGCCCCGGTGATCGCCGTATGGCTCGTACTGCCCTCCTCCGGCGGCCGCTTCACCGGCCTGGAACTCCTTCCCGTGTGGACGGCGATCCCGCTGTGCCTGCTGGTCGGCGCGGTGATCGGTGCGATCAACGGCTTCCTGATCCTCAAGCTGCGCCTGAACGGCTTCATCGTCACCCTCGGCGCCCTCACCATGCTGCGCGGTCTGCAGATCGCCATCTCCGAGGGGCGTTCCATCGTCGAGCTGCCCGGCTCGTTCACCTATCTGGGGCACGCGTCCTGGTTCGGGGTGCCGGCCGCGATCTGGGTCTGCGCCGTTCTGTTCGCCGCCGGCGGCTGCGCGCTGGCCTGGCTGCGCCACGGCAGGGCGCTGTACGCGATCGGCGGCAACGCCGAGGCCGCCCGCACCGCGGGCATCCGCGTGGACCGGATCACCTGGGTCGTCCTGATCATCGGCGGGGTGCTCGCGGCCTTCGCGGGCATCCTCTACAGCGGGCACTACGGCTCGATCTCCGCCGACCAGGGCAGCGGCTGGATCTTCCAGGTCTTCGCCGCGACCGTCATCGGCGGCGTCAGCCTCAACGGCGGCCGCGGCACGCTGTTCGGGGCGCTGACCGGTGTGCTCACCCTGCAACTCGTCGTCAACGTGATGACGCTGGCGGGCGTGCCGCCGCTGTGGAACCAGTTCCTCAACGGCGCCATCATCATCGTCGCCCTGATCATCTCCCGCTTCGCCTCCGGCGAGAAGCAGGAGTAGCCGGGAGCAGGTCCCTCGCCCGTGTCCCGGTCAGTAGTAGCCCTCGACCGGGACGCGGGCCTCGTCGTAGAGGGCCGGGCCCTCCTGCGGAACCCGCGGGAACCCGGCCTTCGCGGCGGGCGACTTCAGGCCCGTGAGCTGCTCACCGGACAGGGCGTACACCACCCGGCCGAGGCCGGACCGCTCCAGGGCCCCCGCGCACATGCCGCAGGGCTGGCAGCTGGTGTACATCGTCGTGGCGGCCGCGGTCGCCGGGTCCAGCTCCCGCGCCGCCCACCGGGCCAGCTTGAGTTCCGGATGGGCGGTGATGTCGTCGTCGGTGATGCTGCTGTTGCGCTCCTCCGCGAGCACCGTGCCGTCCGGGCCGGCCAGCAGCGAGCCGAAGGGCGGATTGCCCGACGCGCGGGCCTCGGCCGCCAGCGCGACGGCCCTGCGCAGCAGGCGTGTCGTCTCGTCGTCCATGGTCACTCCGTCTCCCTCTCCGTTCCCGGTTCCACTTCTGTCTCCGTGCGCCGGGCGGCCAGCGCCGCGAGCGCGTACCAGGCCCCTTGCGGGTGCAGTGTCTCGCCGGGGTCGCCGCCGAAGGGGTCGAGGACCACCGACTCGGCTCCCATCAGCCGCAGTTGACGCAGGTCGTCCAGGATCTGGTCGAGCGTGCCCTCACCGGCACGCCGGTCGGGCGTGGTGACCGGGGCGTCGGTGAGCCGCAGGAGGACCCGGGGGGTGAACGCGGGGACCGGCCGTTCCGCCTCCCGCGCCGCCGAGACGAGCCGGTCGAGTCCGCCGCGCAGCCACGGCATCGTGGCGCGCAGCGGATGCCAGGCGTCGCCCAGCCGGACCGCCCGGCGGATGCCCGCGTCGCTGTTGCCGCCGACCCACAGCGGGATCCGGCCGCCGGCGTAGTCGGCCTCGTTCCGCCACGCCGCCCGGATCACCCCCAGGTGGTCGTCCGTCAGCCGGCCGCGGCGCTCGAAGGGGACACCGAGCGCCTCGAACTCCTGCCGCGCCCAGCCGACGCCCACCCCCAGCACCAGCCGGCCGCCGCTGAGCGCGTTGAGGTTGGCGGCCATCCGGGCCACGGCCAGCGGGTGCCGGTACGGGACGATCAGCACCGTGGTCCCCAGGCCCACCCGTTCGGTGACCCCGGCCAGCCACGAGAGCGCGGTGAACGGCTCGTAGAACGGGGCCGGGTACTGCTCGGCCACATCGGGGGTCACCGCGAGGTGGTCGGAGACCATCAGCAGGTCGAAGCCGAGCCCCTCCACCGTCCGGGCCCAGTCGCGCAGCACACCGGGGTCGGTACCCGGTCCAAAATTGGGGACGTTCACACCAAGGCGCACAACGGTCAGGCTATCCACCGCGGGCGGCAGACCGTAAGGCATTCCTCACGGTCTGCCGGGCAAGTCGCCGTGGATCCAACGGTATTCTGCGCGCATGGCCGAGACTCTTGACGGGACCGACTGGGCGATCCTGGACGAGCTGCAACGCGACGGGCGCGTCCCCTTCACCGAACTCGCGCGCCGGGTCAGCCTGAGCCCGTCGGCGACGACCGAGCGGGTCCGCCGGCTGGAGGCGCTGGGCATCGTCACGGGCTACCGGGCCGAGGTGGACCTGGAGAAGGCGGGGTTCCCGGTGCTCGCCGTCGTCCGGCTGAAGTACCCCGGCAGCCGGCACGAGCCGCTGCACCGCCTGCTCGGCGAGCGGCGGGAGATCCTGGAGTGCCTGCGGACCACGGGCGACGACTGCTACGTGCTCAAGGTCGCCGCCACCTCCATGGCCCATCTGGAGACGGTCATGGACGAACTGGCCGGCTTCGGCAGCACGGCCACCAGCGTGGTCTACCGGCAGACCCTCCCGTACCGCGGCCCCGGCGGCCCCGGCGGCCCCGGCGGCCCCGCGCCCGCGACGCCGTGACGGCGCCGGCCGCGACCCGGCGGGATGCCGGGCCGCGGCCGACGGAAGGCCTGCGGGTGACGGGCCGTCAGCGGGCGGCGATGGCCGGGTCGCTGGTGCTCGTGTAGCCGCTCTCCACGTGGGCGGCCAGACGGCGCACAAAGCCGGCGTCGTGGTCCGCGGTGACGGTCAGGTCATACCAGCCCTGGCTGCGCTTGGTCTCCGCGGAGTGCACGACGCGGGCGCCGGGACGCAGCTTGTAGGTGGCCGTCTTCTCCTTGCCGTAGCCGTCCGCCACCGTGAACTCCACCGTGGTGGGGCCGTCGTTGGTCAGCACCAGCCGCAGGATGCCGAGGTCGCCGTCGTGGCGGGCGCTGACCTCGGGGCCCGCGCCGGTGACCCCGCCGGCGAAGCGGCGCAGGAAGCCGTTGGGGCCGTGGACGGTGAAGTCGTAGCCCCCCTGCGCGTCCTCGGCGACGCTCCAGGTGTCGGACAGCGAGCGCCCGGACTCGACGGTGTACGTCCACGGGCCGGCGGCGTGCGACGCCGACGTCACGAGGAAGCCGGCCCCCGCGGTGCCGTGCGAGGCGAAGTCGATCCGCAGCGTTCCGGTGGCGGTGCTGACCCGGCCGTCCGCGGACAGGTCGTACGGCAGGGCCCGTGCCGCGCGCATGCCGCCCTCCTGGCGGGGGAGCGCGCCCTTGGCGGGCGGGGTCGGCACGTAGTCGGGGTGGCGCTTGTTGTCCGGCGGGAGGTAGCCGCTGGTGTCGGGCAGCTCCGCCGCGTCGGTGTCGCTGTGCCGGAAGTCGAACGCCGAGGTCAGGTCGCCGCACACCGCGCGCCGCCAGGGGGAGATGTTGGGCTCGGTCACCCCGAAGCGGCGCTCGATCAGCTGGATGATCGAGGTGTGGTCGAAGGTCTGCGAGCAGACGTAGCCGCCCTTGCTCCACGGCGACACCACGAACATCGGCACGCGCTGGCCGAGCCCGTACGGGCCCGCGGGGTGCGCGGCGGAGCCCGCGTACAGGTCGCCGGAGACGTCGACGGTGGACTTGCCCTGGGCGGCGGAGGCGGCCGGGAACGGCGGCACGACGTGGTCGAAGAAGCCGTCGTTCTCGTCGTAGGTGATGAGCAGCGCCGTCTTGCTCCACACCTCCGGGTTGGAGGTGAGGGCGTCCAGGACCTGCGCGATGTACCAGGCGCCGTAGTTGACCGGCCAGTTGGGGTGCTCGGTGAACGCCTCGGGCGCCACGATCCAGGAGACCTGCGGGAGCGTGCCCGCGGTGACGTCGGCGCGCAGGATGTCGAAGAAGCCCTGGCCGTTCTTGGCGTCGGTGCCAGTACGGGCCTTGTCGTACAGCGGGTCGCCGGGCTTGGCGTTGCGGTACTGGTCGAAGTACAGCAGCGAGTTGTCGCCGTAGTTGCCGCGGTAGGCGTCCTGGATCCAGCCCCAGCCGCCGGCCGCGTCGAGGCCGTCGCCGATGTCCTGGTAGATCTTCCAGTCCACGCCCGCCTGCTCGAGGCGCTCCGGGTACGTCGTCCAGGCGTAGCCCGCCTCCTCGTTGCCGAGGACGGGGCCGCGGCCCTTGCCGTCGTTGCCCGTGTAACCCGTCCACATGTAGTAGCGGTTCGGGTCGGTCGAGCCGATGAACGAGCAGTGGTACGCGTCGCAGATCGTGAAGGCCTCGGCGAGCGCGAAGTGGAACGGGATGTCCTCGCGGGTCAGGTGCGCCATGGTGGTGGCGGACTTGGCGGGCACCCACTTGTCGTACTTGCCCTGGTTGACCGCGGCGTGGCCGTCGTTCCAGCTGTGCGGCAGGTCCTGGAGGAACGCCAGCCCGAGGTCGTCGTGGTCGGGGCGGAACGGCAGGACGTCCTTCTTGCCGTCGGACTGGTACCAGACCGGCTTGCCGTTCGGCTGCGCCACCGGGTGGGGGTCGCCGAAACCGCGGACACCGCGCAGCGTGCCGAAGTAGTGGTCGAAGGAGCGGTTCTCCTGCATCAGGACGACGATGTGCTCGATGTCCTGGAGCGAACGCGTCCTGCGGTTCGCCGGGATCTCCGCCGCTCGGGCGATGCTGGTGGAGAGCACCGACAAGGCGGCGGTACCGCCCGCCAGTTGCATGAAGCGTCTGCGGTCGATGGCGTTCATGTAAGGCCTGTCTCCCGGGATGTCCGCGGCCGTAACAGGGGTGGCCAGTGTCACCAGGCCCGCGCGAACTCCCGTTGGCGGCGAGGAGAAGCAGTCGCGAAGCCTGCGCCAACCCGCTGCCGCCGGAGACGACTTCCGCCGGTCAACACCGCTTGCGACAGGCGTAGTTGAGCGTCGCTCCGTGCCGTCCTGTCCGCCTCCCGCGGACCGTACGTCGCCGCAGGTCAACGGTGGACACCCGGCCGGACGCAACGACGCTCGGACGCCCGCCGCGCCGGGGCCGCACGGGATACTGCCCCCATGAACCGTCTCGAACGCTGGGAGCAGCGGACCAGGGCGCCGCTGCTCGCGCTGGCGCTGGTGTTCGGCGCGGCGTACGCGTTGCCGATCCTGGTGCCGGGCGCCGACCCGGCGCTCATCACCACCGCCCACTGGACCGAGCGCAGTGTGTGGGCGCTCTTCGCGGGCGACTACCTGGTCCGCCTGGGGCTGAGCGAGCAGCGGTGGGAGTTCATCAGGCGCCAGCCGCTGAGCCTGGCCGTGGTCGTGCTGCCGCTGCTCGAGCCGCTGCGCCTGCTGCGCCTGGTCTCCGCGCTCTTCCTGGTGGGCCAGCGGGTGCGGCTGGCCGCGCAGGTGCGGCTGACGACCTATGTGGTGGGTGCGGTGCTGGGGCTGCTCGCCTTCGGCTCGGTCGCCGTCCTGGAGGCCGAGCGGCACTCGCCGCACGGGAACATCCGCACGATCGGCGACGCGCTGTGGTGGTCGTTCACCACCATGACGACCGTGGGCTACGGCGACCACGCCCCCACCACCGGCGTCGGCCGGCTCATCGCCGTCGGCCTGATGCTGTCCGGGATCGCCCTGCTCGGTGTGGTCACGGCCAACATCGCCGCCTGGTTCCTGGCCCGTTTCCAGGAGGACGAGGAGGAGGGCCGGATCCTCCAGGAGCTGACCGAGGAACTGCTGCGGGAGGTCAAGGAGCTGCGGCGCGAGGTCGCCGAACTGGGCGGCGCGCGGCACGGGACCGCTCCCGAAACGCCGGAACCGGCCCGCGGGGCGGGCGCCGGATAGGGCATCGGAGTGGAACCGATCAAGACGCCCCGGAATGGGCTAGGTCACAGGCGTTGCCCCTGCTGCGCGCCTGCGAACGCCCACTAACCTTTGAGGCATGACGGTCCTGCCTGACGACGGGCTTTCTCTGGCCGCCGAATTCCCGGATGCGAGCCGTGCGCAATGGCAGTCCCTCGTCGAGGGTGTGCTGCGCAAGGCGGGCAAGGACGTGTCGGGAGAGGCGGTGGAGGACGCGCTGTCCACCACCCTCGAAGACGGGCTCACCACGCGCCCCCTGTACACCGCGCCCGACGCGCCCGGAGCCTTCGGCGACGCGGTCGGACTTCCCGGCTTCGCGCCCTTCACCCGCGGCGCCGCGCCGGCGGGGGCCGTGGCCGGCGGCTGGGACGTACGCCAGCGCCACACGCGGCCCGACGCGGTCCGCACCAATGAGGCCGTGCTGAGCGACCTCGAGAACGGGGTCACCTCCCTCTGGCTCGCCGTCGGCGACCGCGGTGTTCCCGCTGCCGAGCTCGGCACCGCGCTGCGGGGCGTCCTCCTCGACCTCGCGCCCGTCGTGCTCGACGCCGGCCCGGACACCGGGGCGGCGGCCGACGCGCTGTTCGCGCTGTACGAGGAGCACGGCACGGCCCGCGAGGCCGCCCGCGGCAACCTCGGCGCCGACCCGCTGGGGCACGTGGCCCGCACGGGCGACCCCGGGTCGCTCGACGCGCACACGGCCGAGGCCGCGCGGCTCGCCCTGCGCTCCCATGAGGAGTACCCGGGGCTGCGCGCCCTGACCGTGGACGCCCTGCCGTACCACGAGGCCGGCGGTTCGGCGGCCCAGGAGCTCGGCGCCTCCCTCGCCACCGGCGTCGCCTACCTGCGCGCGCTCACCGGGGCCGGGCTGCCGGTCGACGCGGCCTGCGGGCAGCTGGAGTTCCGCTACGCCGCCACCGCGGACCAGTTCCTGACGATCGCCAAGCTGCGCGCGGCCCGCCGCCTGTGGTCCCGGGTCGCCGAGGTGTGCGGCGCGACCGCGGCCGCCGCGGCGCAGCGCCAGCACGTCGTCACCTCGCCGGTGATGATGACCCGCCGCGACCCGTGGGTGAACATGCTCCGCACCACCGTCGCGACGCTCGCCGCCGGTGTCGGCGGCGCGGACTCGGTCACGGTGCTGCCGTTCGACCACGCGCTCGGCCTGCCCGACGCCTTCGCCCGGCGCATCGCGCGCAACACCTCGGCGATCCTGATGGAGGAGTCCCACCTGGCCCGGGTCGTCGATCCGGCCGGCGGCTCCTGGTACGTGGAACGGCTCACCGCGGAACTCGCCGACGCCGCCTGGTCCTGGTTCCAGGAGCTGGAGCGCGCGGGCGGCCAGGCCGCGGCGCTGGCCTCCGGCCTGGTCGGCGAGCGGCTGGCGGCGACCTGGCGGGTGCGGGCCAAGGCGCTGGCCAAGCGCCGCGAGCCCGTCACGGGCGTCAGCGAGTTCCCGCTGCTCTCCGAGGCACCGGTCGAGCGCGACCCGGCGCCCGCGGTACTCTCCGGCGGTCTGCCGAGGGTCCGCCGCGATGAGGCGTACGAGGCGCTGCGCGCCCGCTCGGACGCCCATCTGGCCGCCACCGGGGCCCGTCCCCGGGTGTTCCTGGCCGCCCTCGGTCCGGCCGCCGCGCACACCGCCCGGGTCACCTTCGCCGCCAACCTCTTCCAGGCCGGTGGCATCGAGCCCGTCCACGACCCGCTCTCGGTGGACGCCGGGTCGGTGGCCGACGCCTTCGCCCGCAGCGGCGCGCAGGCGGCGTGCCTGTGCTCCAGCGACGCGCTGTACGAGGAGCAGGCCGCCGGTGTGGCCGCCGCCCTCAAGGCCGCGGGCGCGGGCCCGGTCTTCCTGGCCGGGCGGCCGGGAGAGCGGGAAGCGGCCTTCACGGAGGCGGGCGTCGACGCGTTCGTCTTCGCGGGCGGCGACGCGGTCGCCGTCCTGACCTCGGTGCTCGACCGGATCGGAGTGGCGTGATGCGGATCCCGGACTTCTCCGAGATCGAGCTGGGACCGGGCGCCGGCGGCGGCGCCACCGAGGACCAGTGGCGCGCGGCGGTCAAGGAGACCACCGGCCGCGCCGCCGAGGACCTGCTGTGGGAGACGCCCGAGGGCATCGGCGTCAAGCCGCTGTACACCGGACGCGACCTGGAGGGCCTGGACTTCCTGGGCACCTACCCGGGCATCGCGCCGTACCTGCGCGGCCCCTACCCGACGATGTACGTCAACCAGCCCTGGACGATCCGCCAGTACGCGGGCTTCTCCACCGCCGAGGAGTCCAACGCGTTCTACCGGCGCAACCTGGCCGCGGGTCAGAAGGGCCTGTCGGTCGCCTTCGACCTGCCGACCCACCGGGGCTACGACAGCGACCACCCGCGCGTCACGGGCGACGTCGGCATGGCGGGCGTGGCGATCGACTCGATCTACGACATGCGGCAGCTCTTCGACGGCATCCCGCTGGACCGGATGACCGTGTCGATGACGATGAACGGCGCCGTGCTGCCGGTGCTCGCGCTCTACATCGTGGCCGCCGAGGAGCAGGGCGTACCGCCCGAGAAGCTGGCCGGGACCATCCAGAACGACATCCTCAAGGAGTTCATGGTCCGCAACACCTACATCTATCCGCCGAAGCCCTCGATGCGGATCATCTCCGACATCTTCGCGTACACCTCGCAGCGGATGCCGCGCTACAACTCCATCTCCATCTCCGGCTACCACATCCAGGAGGCCGGGGCCACGGCCGACCTGGAGCTGGCCTACACCCTCGCGGACGGCGTGGAGTACCTGCGGGCCGGTCTCGGCGCGGGCCTGGACGTGGACGCCTTCGCGCCGCGGCTGTCGTTCTTCTGGGCGATCGGCATGAACTTCTTCATGGAGATCGCCAAGCTGCGCGCGGCACGCCTGCTGTGGGCCAAGCTGGTCCGGCAGTTCGAGCCGCAGAACGTCAAGTCGCTGTCCCTGCGCACCCATTCGCAGACCTCCGGCTGGTCGCTCACCGCGCAGGACGTCTTCAACAACGTCACGCGCACCTGCGTGGAGGCCATGGCCGCCACCCAGGGCCACACCCAGTCGCTGCACACCAACGCCCTCGACGAGGCGCTGGCGCTGCCCACCGACTTCTCCGCGCGCATCGCCCGCAACACCCAGCTGCTGCTCCAGCAGGAGGCGGGCACCAACCGGGTCATCGACCCGTGGGGCGGGTCCGCGTACGTGGAGAAGCTGACGTACGACCTGGCGCGCCGCGCCTGGCAGCACATTCAGGAGGTCGAGGCCGCGGGCGGCATGGCCCAGGCCATCGACGCGGGCATCCCCAAGATGCGCGTCGAGGAGGCCGCGGCCCGCACCCAGGCCCGCATCGACTCCGGCCGGCAGCCGGTGATCGGCGTCAACAAGTACCGGGTGGACAGCGACGAGAAGATCGAGGTCCTCAAGGTCGACAACTCCTCCGTGCGCACCCAGCAGATCGCCAAGCTGCGCCGGCTGCGCGAGGAGCGCGACGAGAGGGCCTGCCAGGACGCGCTGAGCGCCCTGACGGCCGCCGCCGGCGGCAGCGGCAACCTGCTGGAACTCGCGGTGAACGCCGCGCGGGCCAAGGCGACCGTCGGCGAGATCTCCGACGCCCTGGAGAAGGTGTACGGCCGGCACGCCGGGCAGATCCGTACGATCTCCGGTGTGTACCGCAACGAGGCAGGGGAGTCGCCGTCCGTGGACCGCACCCGCGCGCTGGTCGGCCGCTTCGAGGAGGCCGAGGGCCGCCGTCCGCGCATCCTCGTCGCCAAGATGGGCCAGGACGGCCACGACCGCGGCCAGAAGGTGATCGCCACCGCGTTCGCCGACCTGGGCTTCACCGTGGACGTCGGCCCGCTCTTCCAGACCCCGGCCGAGGTGGCCCGGCAGGCGGTGGAGGCCGACGTGCACATCGTCGGCGTCTCCTCGCTGGCGGCCGGACACCTCACGCTGGTGCCCGCGCTGCGCGAGGAACTGGCCGCCGAGGGGCGCGAGGACATCATGATCGTGGTCGGCGGCGTCATCCCGCCGCAGGACGTGCCCGAACTGCTGGAGGCCGGCGCGGCCGCCGTCTTCCCGCCCGGCACGGTCATCCCGGACTCCGCCCACGACCTGGTCACGCGGCTCGCCGCCGCGCTCGGCCACGAGCTGTGAGCCCATGCGCCGGCCAATCGACCCGGATGTCTACGCCAAAGGAGTCCTGGACGGCTCCCGGGCCTGGATCGCGCGCGCCATCACCCTGGTGGAGTCGTCGCGGCCCGACCACCGGGAGCTCGCCCAGCGGCTGCTGACCGAGCTGCTGCCGCACGCGGGCAGGGCCCGCAGGATCGGCATCAGCGGCGTCCCCGGAGTGGGCAAGTCCACCTTCATCGACGCCTTCGGCACGCTGCTCACCGGCCTCGGCCACCGGGTCGCGGTGCTCGCCGTCGACCCGTCGTCCACGCTGACCGGCGGCTCCGTCCTCGGCGACAAGACGCGGATGGAACGGCTGTCGGTGGACCCCGCGGCCTTTGTGCGGCCGTCGCCGTCGGCCGGGACGCTCGGCGGTGTCGCCAAGGCGACCCGTGAGTCGATGGTCGTGGTGGAGGCCGCGGGCTACGACGTGGTCCTGGTGGAGACCGTGGGCGTCGGCCAGTCGGAGACCGCGGTCGCCGGCATGGTCGACTCCTTCCTGCTGCTCACGCTGGCCCGCACGGGCGACCAGCTCCAGGGCATCAAGAAAGGCGTGCTGGAGCTCGCCGACGTCATCGCCGTCAACAAGGCCGACGGCCCGCACGAGCGCGACGCGCGCGCCGCCGCCCGCGAACTGTCCGGCGCCCTGCGGCTGATGCAGTCCGCCGACGCTGTCTGGACCCCGCCGGTGCTCACCTGCAGCGCCCGCGAGGACACCGGCCTCGACGTCGTCTGGGAACGGCTGGAGCAGCACCGCGCGCTCCTGGACTCCGGGGGGCGGCTGGAGGCCAAGCGTCGCGACCAGCAGGTGGAGTGGGCCTGGAGCATGGTCCGCGACGAACTGCTGGGCCGGCTGCGGGACCACCCCGAGGTCCGCCGTCTGGCCCCGGAGGTCGAACGCCAGGTCCGCGAGGGCACGTTGACGGCCACGTCGGCGGCCGGGCGCATCCTCGGCGCCTTCTCCGGCTGACGCACGGCCCCCGGTGTCAGGCCGCCTTCGCCTGGCTCCGGGGCACCGCGCAGCGCCCCGGCGCCCACAGCGCGCCCGGCATGTTGCAGTCCGACCCGACGCGATGCCGGTCTATGTAGGCGAACAGCCGCCGGGCCTCCGCCATGTGCGCATTGCACGCGAACGACCCGTGCCCGGGCAGCCATTGCACGTGCCACTCGGCACGGCCCCCGCAGGGCAGCGCGGCACCGGTCTCCAGGCGCCCGCACGGAGTCGTTCCGTCGATGGGGATCGGGGTCAGTCGGGGGGTGATCGGATGCTCTGCCACGGGGCTCGGCTCCCTTGTCGCAGGATGCAACGACACATGCGTACCTCGGCGGAAACGGGCGTATTCGCGCCCTCCACAAGGGGTGTGCCCGCTCAGGGGTGCCCCCGACGCACGTTCGGAGGTCAGGAGTTGGTAACCGCCCGCCCCGGCGGGGATCAGCCCTGCGGCCGGGCGCGGCGGCGCTCGCGCGAGGCCCGCAGGTTCACGGTGTTGCCGCAGACCCGGGCGTCGTGCCAGACGGCGCTGCTGTTGCGCGAGTGGTCGTAGAAGGCGACGGCGCAGCGGCCGTACCGGCAGATCTTCAGGCGCGGCCAGACGCCGCGTGTCTGCGCGACGAGACACTCCGCCAGCACCGCGGAGGTGACGCGCCGGGCGCCGTCGCCCCGGGGCTCCACGGTGACGGTGGCGTCCGCGGCCAGCCGGAGCGTCACCGCTTCCGCGGCCAGCAGCGCGTCCCCCGCCCCGGCTGCCGCCTCGGGTCCGGCGGCGGACAGGGCCTGCCGCAGCCGGGTGCGCAGCCGCTTGAGCTCGTCCAGGTCGCCTTCGATGAGCGCCACGCGCTCACGGCCGCGGCCCGAGGCCCCCGCCCAGGCGTCCATGACGCCGTCGAGCCAGGGCTGCGCGGAGGCGAGAGTGTCCAGCAGGTCGGGGTTGCGCGGCCGGCCGCCGGGCGCGGTGTTCAGCAGCTCCTGCACCAGGAAGAGTCCGCCCGGTGCGGGCCGCACCTCGAATCGCTCGCTCGCCGACCACGCCATGCCACCACCGTAGCCCTTCTCCCTGCGGATGACAGAAGTGAGGGACGTACGCCCCTGGCAGCCCGCCGACTCAGGCCAGGTGCTCGCGGAACCAGGCCCGGGCGGCGCCGCTCGCCTCCGCGAACCGGGCGACGTACGGGTCGAAGTGGCCGCCGGCGAGCGTCACCAGCCGCTTCGGCTCCAGGGCCCGCTCGTACGCGGCGAGCGCCAGATCGGTGACGGTCACGGTGTCGTTCAGCGCGACCACCATCAGCAGCGGGGTCGGCGAGACACGGGGGACCCAGGCGCCGGGCTCGTACATCCGGGCGGCGCGTCCGGAGCGGACGGTCGCCTCGTTCGTCCAGACCCCCTCGGGCAGCGGCTGGAGGTAGAAGTCGATCGCCTCCCTGGTGCGGTAGGAGGCGGGCACGGCGGGGTCGTCGCTCACGATCGCGGTCCGCCGGTGCGGTTCCCCGCGGAACCGGGCGCGCTCGTCCTCCGCGAAGGACTCCTCGAGCCCGGCGACCGCCTCCGGGGCCACGCGCCGCAGCCCCTGCTCGTAGCCGCTGATCGTCGGCACCTGGGCCACCACGCAGCGCAGCCGGCGGTCGGTCGCCCCCAGGACGATCGCGTGCCCGCCGGCGTAACTGGTGCCCCACAGGCCGATGCGCAGCGGATCGACCTCGGGCAGGCTCTCGAGGAACGAGACCGCCCGCCGCCAGTCGGCGATCTGGACCCAGGGGTCGACATCCTGGCGCGGCTCGCCGTCGCTCGCGCCGAAGCCCCGGTGGTCGTGGAGCAGCACGACGAAGCCGTCGTCCGCGAAAGCCCGGGCGAACGGTTCGAGGCCGTGGTCCTTGGTGCCCGCGTAACCGTGCGCCATTGTGATCGCGGGGTGCGGGCCGGGCCCGTCGGGCAGGAAGAGCCACCCGCGCAAGCGCACGCCACCCTCGGCCTGGAACTCGACATCCTTGCGTTCCGCCATGCGAAGAACCTCCTTGGTGTGCGTGACTCAGGACCTGACCGATCCGGAAGGGGACCATGCGTCGCCGTCGATGGGCGACCAGTCGGTGGGCCGGGCGTCGAGCCGGCTCACCCGGCGTCCGTGCCGGGCGCCGAGGATGCCGCCGTCCAGCGGTGTGGTGAAGGCGTTCTCGACCACCGTGTACTCGGCCGCGAGCCGCGCGACCGCGGGAAGGGCGTTGGTGCCGATGCGGCCCCTGTCGAGGTGGATGTCGTCGCGGATGTGGAATCGCACGACCTCCCCGAAGACGACGTGGTCGTCGAGGTCGCCGATCGTGATGATCCGCTCGACCCTGCACTCCATGGCGATCGGCGCCCCCTTCACCCGCGGCGGCCGCACCGCCTCGCACGGCCCCTTCTCCAGGCCCACCGCGTCGAACTCGTCGACCCCGGGGTCGAATTCGGCGGCGGTGCGGTGCATCGCGTCGGCATGGGGCGAGATCGGGGACGCCGTCCACCGACAGGGTGCTCACCCAGCCGATCGCCCGGGGAATGATGCTCCCGATGAGCAGTTTGTAGGCGGATGCCGGATCAAGAGTGGCGGAGTCGATGATCACGGTGGCCTCCCGTGGTTGCGGAGGTGGTCGCCGGGAGCGGACGCCGTGACGCCCTCCCGCAGTCGGGTGACTGTCCCGCTGACATGAGCGTAGATTTCTTGACTATGTCAGGCAAGGAGAAATCACCCCATTTGGGTGCGTTCCCTGTCACTCTTGGCATGCACCCGTGGACCCGCGCGCTCAGCCCGCGTAGGCGGTCGGAGGGACCCCCACCGTCGCGGTGAAGTCCCGGACCAGATGGGCCTGGTCGCTGTAGCCGAGTTCGGCCGCCAGGCCCGCCCAGTCGACGGCCTTCGCGGACTCGGCGCGCTCCAGGGCCTCGTGGATGCGGTAGCGGAGGATGACCCACTTGGGGCTGACGCCGACGTGGGCGGCGAAGAGGCGTTGCAGCGAGCGCACGGACAGCCCCTCGGCACGCGCGAACCCGGCCACGCGCAGGATGCCGCGGTCGTGCCGGATCCGCTCGGCGAGTGCCATCGCCAGGGCGGCCTGGGGATCGGGTGCGGGGGCGAGCGACAGCAGGAAGGCGTCCAGGGCGGCGACCCGGTCGTCCTCCCCGTCCGGCCCGAGCACGGCAGCGGGCGCGGCGGCGTGGCCGGGCAGCGCCTCGTCCAGCGCGACCCGGCGCCCGGTCCAGTGGGACACCGGCACCGCCGGGGCGAACGGCCGGAACCCGCCCGGGCGGAACTGCACCCCGCACACCCGCCCCGCGCCCTCCAACTTCTGCGTGAACAGGCCCAGTCCGACGCCGGCGACCTCCCCGAGGTCCGGCGCGCCCGCGAAGCGCTGGAAGACGACGTTGACCGAGGGGTGCGGCACGACGTGCGAGGCGTACGGCTCGCCCAGGTCCCAGTCGATGAGCCAGTAGTGCTCCAGGTACGGCCGCAGTTCCGGCGCGGGGGCCCGCCGCCGGAAGCGCACACGGGCGAAGAGTTCCGGGGCGGCGACGATGCCCCGGGTGTCGCGCCGCGGTGTGTCCTGACCGGCCATGAGGGCGATGGTACGGCGGCGGGGTGTCGCGTTTGTTCAAGCCGGGCGCTCGCGGCCCGCCGTAGCGTCGCGGCATGACAGACACCATCGGTGAATTGCCGGCAGCCGTCCGCGACCGGGCTCTGCCCGTGGTGGCAGGAGTGCCGGACGACCGGTTGGCGGCGCCGACGCCGTGCGCCGAGTACGACGTGCGGGACCTGCTGAACCACCTCTTCCACGTGGTCGTCGGCTTCCGGGCGATCGCGGCGAGGCAGCCGGCGGACTTCTCCTCCACGCCCGACCGTCTCGCCGCCCTCGGCGACGGATGGCGCGACCGTTTCGCGGAGGAGGCCGCGCTGTTGGTGGAGGCGTGGGCCGTGCCCGGTGCCGACGAGGGGGTGGCCGGCTCGATGAACCTCCCGGCGCGCACCGTCGGCGGCATGGTCCTGCTCGACCTGACCGTGCACGCCTGGGACCTGGCCCGGGCCACGGACCGCGCCTTCGTGCCCGGCGAGGACGCGGTTCGGGTGCTGGCGGCCCTCGTCGACGAGATGGGTCGACGGCGCGCTCCATGAAGTTCTTCGGTGAGCCGGTGTCGTTGCCGCCGGGGCAATCGGGCTTCGGACGGCTGCTCGCCGCGACGGGCCGCGACCCGCGATGGAGCCCGCCGCGGCCCACACCCTGAACCGCGGGCCGCGGCCGAGGCGCGCCACCTCGCGGCCGTCGCCGCCGAAGCCCGGCACCCCCGAGCCGGCCGGGGCCCTCGCAGCGCCGAGGCGACGTTCACGCGGTTCCTGAACCGGCTGGTCGACGGCCTCGACATCGGCTGACCCGGTGCGCTGTGCGGATCCCGCGGCGCAGCCGCCGGGTCTTGTGCAACTAGTTGCACAAATCAGGGCCCGCGGTCTACAAAGGACGGGCGGCACTCCGCCGCGCCGATGCCCGAGGAGACCTCGATGAGCCGCTACCCGCATCTGCTGCGCCCGCTCGACCTCGGGTTCCTCACCCTCCCCAACCGCGTCCTCATGGGCTCGATGCACGTGGGGCTGGAGGAGGCCGAGCGCGGCTTCGAGCGCATGGCCGCCTTCTACGCCGAGCGGGCCCGGGGCGGCGTCGGGCTGATCGTCACCGGTGGCATCGCACCCAACGACCCGGGCCGCCCCTACCCGGGCGGCGCGCGGATGACCACCGAGGAGGAGGCGGACCGGCACACCGTCGTCACGCGGGCGGTGCACCGCGAGGGCGGCCGCATCGCGATGCAGATCCTGCACTTCGGGCGGTACGCCTACCACCCCGAACTGGTCGCGCCGAGCGCGCTCCAGGCGCCGATCAGCCCCCACGTCCCGCACGCCCTCACCGGCGACGAGGTCGAGCAGACGATCGAGGACTTCGTACGCGCCGCCGGACTCGCCCGCGCGGCCGGCTACGACGGCGTCGAGATCATGGGCTCCGAGGGCTACCTGATCAACGAGTTCGTCGCACCCGCCACCAACCACCGCGAGGACCGCTGGGGCGGGCCGTTCGAGAACCGCACCCGCTTCCCGCTGGAGATCGTCCGCCGCACCCGCGAACGGCTCGGCACCGACTTCGTGATCGTCTACCGTCTGTCGATGCTCGACCTGGTCCCCGGCGGTTCGTCCCTGGAGGAGGTCGTCGCCCTCGCCCGGGCGGTCGAGGCGGCCGGCGCCACGATCATCAACACCGGCATCGGCTGGCACGAGGCCCGCATCCCCACCATCGCCACCTCCGTGCCGCGCGCCGCGTACACCTGGGTGACGAAGCGGCTCATGGGCGCGGTCTCGGTGCCGCTGGTGACCAGCAACCGCATCAACACCCCCGAGGTCGCCGAGCGGTTGCTCGCCGACGGCTACGCCGACATGGTGTCCCTGGCCCGCCCGATGCTCGCCGACCCCGAGTTCGTCGCCAAGGCCCGGCAGGGCCGCGCCGAGGCCATCAACACGTGCATCGGCTGCAACCAGGCCTGCCTCGACCACACGTTCAGCGGCCGGCTGACCTCGTGCCTGGTCAATCCGCGGGCCTGCCACGAGACCGAACTCGTCCTCCTGCCCACCCGGTTGCGCAAGCGTGTCGCGGTCGTCGGCGCCGGGCCCGCCGGACTCTCCTGCGCGGTCACCGCGGCCGAACGCGGCCACGCCGTCACGCTCTTCGACTCCGCCGACCGGATCGGCGGGCAGCTCACCGTCGCCCGCAACGTCCCCGGCAAGGAGGAGTTCGACGAGACGCTGCGCTACTTCCGCACCCGGCTGGCCGAGGAGGGCGTGGAACTGCGCCTGAACACCCTTGTTACGCCGGAGACGCTGGCCGCGCACGAGCCCGGCTTCGACGAGGTCGTCCTCGCCACCGGCGTCGCGCCGCGCACGCCGCGGATCGAGGGCGTGGACCACCCCAGCGTGCTGAGCTACCTCGACGTCCTCCGCGACGGCGCCCCGGTGGGCGAGCGGGTCGCGATCGTCGGTGCGGGCGGGATCGGCTTCGACGTGGCCGGGTTCCTCACCGACGGCGGCGAGGGCGCGAGCCGGGACCCGGAGACGTACTTCCGGCAGTGGGGCGTGGACACCGGCTACGCGAACCGGGGCGGGCTGCGGGCTCCCGAGCGGCCGGCGCCGCCGCGCACCGTGCACCTGGTGCAGCGCAAGGCCGGCAAGGTCGGCGCGGGCCTGGGCAGGACCACCGGGTGGATCCACCGCACCGAGCTGAAGCACCGGGGCGTCACCATGGTCGCGGGAGCCGCCTACGACCGGATCGACGACGACGGGCTGCACATCACCGTCGGCGGCGAGCGCCGCACGCTGGCGGTCGACACCGTGGTCCTGTGCGCCGGGCAGGAACCGCGCCGCGACCTGTACGACGCCCTGCGCGCCGCCGGGTACGAGGTCCACCTCATCGGCGGCGCCGACGAGGCCGCCGAACTCGACGCGAAGCGGGCCGTCCGCCAGGGCACCGAACTGGCCGCGGCGCTGTGACCGCGGCCCGTCCGTAGGATGCGGGCATGTCGCTCCCGCACGCCATCCTCACCGCCCTCCTGGAGAAACCGTCCTCGGGGCTGGAGCTGGCGCGGCGCTTCGACCGTTCCATCCGCTACTTCTGGTCCGCGACGCACCAGCAGATCTACCGCGAACTCGGGCGGCTGGAGGAGGCGGGACTGATCCGCGCGCTGCCCGCGGCGCACCCCGCCCGGGGACAGAAGAAGGAGTACGAGGTGCTGCCCGCCGGGCGGCAGGAACTGGCGGGCTGGGTCGCCGCCGGTGACGAACCCCGGCCGATCCGCGACCCGCTGCTGCTGCGCATGCGCGCGGCGGCGGTGGTCGGGGGCCGCGGCCTGGCGGAGGAACTGCGCAGGCACCTGGCGCTGCACGAGGCCCAGTTGGCCGAGTACGCGGACATCGAGCGGCGCGACTTCCCGCCCGGCCTCGTGGCCGACGAGGACCGGCTGCGGCACCTCGTGCTGCGCGGGGGCATCGAACTGGAGACGTTCTGGACGCGGTGGCTCCGGGAGGCGCTGGCCGAGGTCGGGACGATGGACCTGGTCTGACGGGCCCGCCACGCGGCGCGGTCGGCGCGGGCGCCGCGTCGTCGCCGGGCCCGGTACCGGTCCAGGACGCGGTCGAGCAGCGTCTGCGGGTCCTGCGCGGGCATGTCCGCGACCCGCTCGGCCAGCAGATGGAAGAGGCCGCGCCGGTCGCGCGCTTCGCGGCCGACGAGGACCGGCTGCGGGACCTCGTGCTGCGCGGGGCCATCGAACCGGAGGCGTTCTGGACGCGGTGGCTCCGGGAGGCGCTGTCCGACCGACCCGCCACCCGGCGCGGTCAGCGCGGGCGCCGCAGGGCCAGCAGCGCCGCGTCGTCGCCGAGCCCGCCGCCCGTCCAGGCGTGGAGGTCGATCAGGACGCGGTCGAGCAGCGTCTGCGGGTCCTGCGCGGGCATGTCCGCGATCCGCTCGGCCAGCGGATAGAAGAGGCCGCGCCGGTCGCGCGCCTCGGACACACCATCGGTGTGGAGCAGCAGCAGGTCGCCCGGGCGGTAGGGCACGGACTGGGGACGGTAGCGGCCGCCGGTGAGCGGCAGCAGTCCGAGCGGCGCCGCGTACGCCTCCGGTACCACCTCCGCCACACCGCCGTCGTGGCACAGCAGCGGCGGAGGGTGGCCGCAGTTGACCAGGACGGCGGTGTCACCGGCGGGGGGTACGGTCAGCAGGACGGCGGTGACGAACTCCTCGGCTCCGCCGCGGCGCACCAGCGCGCCGTCCAGCCGGGTCGCCACCACGTCGAGGGCGGGTTCCGCGCGGGCGGCGTCGCGGAAGACGCCCAGCACGTCGGCGGCGGTCTTGACGGCGTCCAGGCCCTTGCCGCGCACGTCGCCGAGCAGGACCCGTACACCGAACCCGGTCTCCACGACCTCGTACAGATCCCCGCCGATCCGCGCCTCGGCCTCCGCCGCCACGTAGCGCACGGCCACCTGGAGTCCGCCCACCCGCGGCGGCGGGGGCCGCAGCAGCGCCCCCTGCGCGGCCTCGGCGACGCCGCGGACCTGCGCCAGTTCGCGTTCCCTGGCGGTGACGAGGACGACGGCCCCGGTGATGGTGAAGGTCACGGCCAGGACGGCGACCCCGGAGGTGACGTGCACCAGGGCGGGGACCCCTCTGTCGACCACGGCGAGGAGGAAGACCAGGCCGATCGCCACGACGCCCGCCAGCAGCGGCACGCGGGCCCGGCGGGACTTGACCCCGGCCAGCACCGGCAGTGCCGCCAGGACCGGTGACACGGTCGTCTCCGGACCGCTGATGATGTCGACGGCGACGCAGGCCGCGATGAGCGCGTACGAGGCGAAGAGGAACCACCAGGCCCACCGGGGCAGCGGCAAAGGGCGGGGGCGGGGGCGCGGGGTGCCGGGGCCGCGGGCCATGGGTGTCAGCCCTCCTGTCACCGCCGCCGACGGGTGCCGGCGGCGCCTGGTTCCATCTTCGCCGCAGCGGGCGGGGAGTGCGGGAATGAGCGGGGGGTGCCCCGCGTTGAGAGGGACATCCGATGGAAATGAAAACCATTGCGATGGCAGAAAGGACCCGCTCATGGCCCGCAGCGAGCAGCGCCCGGTGATCAGGCTCCGGTCGACCGCCGGTACCGGCACCACCTATGTGACCCGGAAGAACCGGCGCAACGACCCGGACCGCATGGTCCTCAGCAAGTACGACCCGGCCGTCGGCCGCCACGTGCCGTTCCGCGAGGAGCGCTGACCCAGCGCCGTCCCGGCAGAGCCCCACCGCCGTCCGTCCCACCACCGCACCTGACTGGAGGAGCGTCATGCAGCACGCGATCCACCCCGCCTACCGTCCGGTCGTCTTCCGCGACCGCAGCGCGGACCACGCCTTCCTCACCCGGTCCACGCTGACCAGCGACAAGACCGTCGTCTGGGAGGACGGCAACACCTACCCCGTGTTCGACGTGGAGATCTCCGCGGCGAGCCACCCGTTCTACACCGGCAATGCCCGGGTCATGGACACCGCCGGCCGCGTCGAGCGCTTCGAGCGCCGCTACGGACGCGCCGCCGCGCGCGGCTGACCCCGCCGCGGCCGGGAGCCGCGGGAACAGGGGAACAGGGGAACAGGGGAGCAGGGAGCACCGACGGCCGTCGCGGACCATCGCGGCGGCCGTCGCCGTGCCCGGGGCACCTCGGGGGATCAGCTCTTGCGGAAGCTGTACGCCTCCTGGGCCGCCGCCACGACGGCGTCCAGATCCCCACCGGCCGACGCCGTCACCACGGCGGCCACCGCGCCCTCCACGAAGGGCGCGTCCGCCAGGCGGGTGCGGGGCGGCAGACCGTCCTCCTCGGCCAGCAGGGTCTTGACCGTCAGCACGGCGCTCCCCAGGTCGGCGATGACCGCCACACCCTCGCCGCGGTCGACGGAGCGCGCCGCCGCGACGATCTTCTCCGCGTCGGTGCCCAGCCCGCCGTCGGGGGTACCGCCCGCGGCGGCCACCGGCACCTTCGCGCCGCCGCCGTTCAGCCCGGCGGCCATGTGAGCCACCGACTCCGCGACCGTCGCGCTGTGCGACACCAGCACCACGCCCACGGTCATTCCGCGCCCTCCCGCGACGTCATCGCGAGGACGCCGAGGAGCAGCGCCGAGGAGGTCGCCCCCGGGTCCTGGTGACCCGCGCTGCGCTCACCCAGATAGCTCGCCCGCCCCTTGCGCGCCACCAGAGGCGTGGTGGCGGTCGCGCCCTCGTCGGCGGCGATCGCGGCCGCCGACAGGGCCTCCGCCAGTCCCGCGCCCTTGTCGAGCGCGAAGGACAGCGCCTCCACGGCCGGGGCCAGCGCGTCCACCATCGTCTTGTCGCCCGGCGCGGCCCCGCCCAGCGTCGCGACCGCGTCGACCCCGTCGCGCAGCGCCTGGGCGAACTGCTCGGGGGTGACGTGCTCCGCGTCCCCGAGCGCCTTGCCGGCCTTGCGCAGAAGGGTGCCGTACAGCGGACCCGACGCGCCGCCGACCGTGCTGATCAGCTGCCGGCCGACCAGCACCAGGACGCCGCCGGGGGTGTCCGGCGGCTCCTTCTCGACGGCCGTGCGCGCCGCGATGAAGCCGCGCCGCATGTTGGCCCCGTGGTCGGCGTCACCGATGGGGGAGTCGAGCTCGGTGAGCCGGTCGGCCTCCCGCTCGATCACCGAGGCCGCTGAGACGAGCCAGCGGCGTATGAAAGCCGTGTCGATCGCCGCAGCCCCGGACGGTCCCTCGCTCATCTGTCGTGCTCCTCCTGCTTCTCAGGCGCCCCAGCACAGCGCCGGTGTGCTCACCGGCGCGTCCCACAGGCGCAGCAGTTCGTCGTCCACCTGGCACAGCGTCACCGAGGCGCCCGCCGCGTCCAGCGACGTGACGTAGTTGCCGACCAGCGTGCGGGCCACCGCGACGTGGCGGGCCGCCAGCACCCGGTGCACCTCGGCGTTGAATCCGTACAGTTCCAGCAGCGGCGTCGCGCCCATACCGTTGACCAGGAGCAGCACCGGCCCGTTCGGGCGCAGGTCGTCCAGGATCGCGTCGACCGCGAACTCCGCGATCTCCCCCGAGGTCATCATCGCCCGCCGCTCCCGGCCGGGTTCCCCGTGGATGCCGATGCCGAGTTCCAGCTCCCCGGCGGGCAGGTCGAACGTGGGGCTGCCCTTGGCGGGCGTGCTGACCGCGGTCAGCGCCACCCCGAAGCTCCGCGTCATCTCGTTCACCTGCCGTGCGACGGACTGCACGCGCTCCAGCGGCGCGCCCTCCTCGGCCAGCGCCCCGGCGATCTTCTCCACGAACAGCGTGCCGCCGGTGCCGCGGCGTCCGGCCGTGTAGAGGCTGTCGGTGACCGCCACGTCGTCGTTGACCAGGACTTTGGCGACCTGGATGCCCTCGTCCTCGGCCAGTTCCGCGGCCATGTCGAAGTTCAGCACGTCACCCGTGTAGTTCTTCACCACGAACAGTACGCCCGCGCCGCTGTCGACGGCCGCGGCCGCCCGCACCATCTGGTCGGGCACCGGTGAGGTGAAGACCTCCCCGGCACAGGCCCCGTCCAGCATCCCCCGCCCCACGAACCCCACGTGCAGCGGCTCGTGCCCCGACCCGCCCCCCGACACCAGACCGACCTTTCCGGCGACCGGCGCGTCCTTGCGGACCACCACCCGGTTCTCGATGTCGACCGTCAACTCCGGATGCGCGGCGGCGACTCCCCGCAGCGCATCGGCCACCACGGTCTCGGGGACATTGATCAGCATCTTCATTGGACGGTCCCTCCGGGGCACGGGATTCGTACACATGGCGAACAATCGCTGACATCAGCCTACGATCCACCGACTCCGGGGCAGGGCTGATTCCGCACAGAGTTCCGGATCGGCCACGTGGCCCGGCCGGGTTCCGCGGGGCCCGGACCGCGTGATCACGCCATTTGACGGCGGACGAGTTCGCGGAGCCGGCCCCCGGGGTCCGCGAGGAGGTCGGCGGGGCGTCCCTGCTCCACGACCCGGCCGTCGGACATGACGACGACGCGGTCCGCGTCCATGACCGTGGTGAGCCGGTGCGCGATGACGACGCGGCTGGCGCGCAGGGCGCGGGTGCTCTCGATGACGACCCGCTGCGTCTCGTTGTCGAGCGCGCTGGTGGCCTCGTCGAAGAAGAGGATGCGCGGGCGGCGGACGAGGGCCTGGGCGATCATGAGGCGCTGCCGCTGGCCTCCGGAGACCGTCGCGCCCCCGGAGATCATGGTGTGCAGCCCCATCGGCATCCGTTTGATGTCCTCCGCCAGGCCCGCCATCGCGGCCGCCTCCCACGCCTCCTCCTGTGTGAAGGCCTCGGCGCCGCAGATGCAGTCCAGGATGGAGCCGGTGAGCGGCTGGGCGTTCTGCAGGACGACGCCACACTGCCGGCGCACCGCGGCCTGGTCCAGGGCCGCGAGGTCCTGGCCGTCGTACAGCACGCTGCCGGCCGCGGGCCGGTCGAAGCCGATGAGCAGCCGCAGCAGGGTGGACTTGCCGCAGCCGCTGGGACCCACGATCGCCACGAACTCGCCGGGCCGCACCTCCAAGGACACGTCGTCCAGGACCAGGGGGCCGTCCGCGGACCAGCGAAAGGAGAGCCCCCGGGCCTCGATCGCCCCGGACAGCTCGCCGGGCTGGGTGCTGGCGCCCCGCACCTCGGGGAGCTGGTCGAGCACCGGCTTGATGTGCTCGTACATCGGCAGCGCGGCGGCGGCCGAGACCAGCGCCCCGGTGAGCTGGGTGACCGCGGTGAGCAGCATCGTCACGGCGGTGCTGAAGGTGAGGAAGCCGCTCGCGGACAGCGAGCCGCGGGCCGGTCCCGCCAGCAGCACGAACAGCAGCAGCGAGCACAGCGGGAGGTAGACCGCGTTGAGCACGCCCGTGAGGTTCCTGATCCGCCCGGTGCGCTGCTGGAGGTCCCGGCTGCGGGCGAACTCGCGGGCCCAGGCCGCGTAGGCGAAGCTCTCGGCGGCCGCGACGCGCAGCTTCGGCAGCCCGCGCAGGGTCTGGAACGCCTGGTTGTTGAGCTTGTTGCCCAGCTCGACCAGCTGCCGCTGCCACCGCAGTTGCCACAGCCCGAGGCCGAGGAAGACGGCGGCGATCACGATCAGCATGCCGATCGCGACCAGCGCCAGCGGGACGCTGAACACCAGCAGCAGGACGATGTTCATGGCGCCGACGGTGCCCGACTGGACGGCGACCGGGCCGACGCCGGCGAGGACGCGGCGGATGGCGCTGACGCCCATCGCGGCGCTCGCCAGTTCACCCGTCGAGCGCTCCGAGAAGAAGGACGTCGGCAGC
This sequence comes from Streptomyces sp. NPDC088733, assembly GCF_044751185.1. Lineage (NCBI taxonomy): Bacteria > Bacillati > Actinomycetota > Actinomycetes > Kitasatosporales > Streptomycetaceae > Streptomyces > Streptomyces sp. NPDC088733. The sequence continues at coordinate 47,308 of NZ_JBIVLH010000024.1, read as the reverse complement.
CGCAGCAGCCGGTCCCAGACCGCGGGCTGCAAGGTGGCCTCGATGCGGCCCTCCACCCGCAGCAGCGTGAGGTTCTGCAGCAGCATGAAGGCCGCCGACACCACGCTGCTGACGATGATCGCGCACGAGACCTGCACGATCAGCCCGGTCTCCGCGCCGGGCACGTACCGGCCGAGCACCTGCCCGGTGGCGATCGGCACCAGCGCGCCGAGCAGCACGGTGATCAGCCCGCTGAGGATCAGGGCGCGCAGGTCGGAGCCGGTTCCGCGCAGGCTGAAACGCAGCAACCGCCAGGGGCGCAGGGGGTGTTCGGGCAGCGGCCGGTAGAACATCACCGCCTGCGGGGCGAACTCCGCGGCGTTGCCGGCCGTGACGCGGATGCGGCTGCCGCTGGCGGGGTTGACCGCGTCGTAGCCGCCCCGCCGCCACAGCAGCGCGACCGGCGTCCCCGACGCTGCCCGGTGCCCGACCAGCGGGCCGGCGTTCTCCCGCCACCACCGGCCGTCGAGCCGCACGGGGCGGGTGCGGATCCGCGACCCGACCGCGATGCGCTCGACCGGGTCGACGCGGTCGACCACGTCGACCCGGCCGACCCGGCCGACCCGGTCCCCGGCCGTTCCGCTCGCGGACGGGGACACGAGCGTGATCCCCGCGGCGCGGGCGACCACCCGGCAGACGGCCCAGGTCGTGTCGTCCGAGGCCGCCGAGGCACGGGACGGCGCCTTGCGGGAGCGGGCGATGGACGCGAGGAGCGCCTGGTCGGCCTGCTCGCGGACGGCCTCGCCGGCCCGGATGCCCGCGGCGGTGCGGTCCTCGTGGGCCTGCTCCAGCCGCTCGATCCAGCGGTCGAGCGTGGACAGCAGCCGGTACTGCTGGTTGACCATGCCCTGCCACATCGCGGCGTCGAGCAGCAGGTCGCCCGCCGCCTCGGTGCTGTAGGCCGCTCCGTACTGGACGCTGCCGGGGGCGACGGGGAGCCAGAGGATGTCGTCGTCCGCCACGGCCTCGTCCGCCGAGGTGCGGCCGTCCAGGGGGGCCTCGTACAGCACGCGCTGGCTGCGCCCCACACCGAGCGCGAACGCCTGCTCCAGCAGGCTCAGCGCCTGCTCCTGGGTGTCGTACGCCCAGGCGCCGTCGTACCCGGGGCGGTGCAGTTCGCGCAGCGGGACGCGGCGCAGGACGCAGGACGGCAGCGGGCGCCCGACGAGCGTGTGCTGCGGGCCCTCGACGGGTCCCAGCAGCAGGGTGCCCGCCTCCAGCCGGCCGAGGAAGTGCCAGTGCCCCTGCTGGGCCGCGTCGACGGCGAACAGGTCGAGGGAGCCCGCCACGACCAGCCACAGGACGTGCGGCCCCTCCAGGGGCAGGCTGCGCAGTCCCGCGCAGTCCACCGGCGTGCCGAGGCCGCCGAGGGCCGCGATCACCGGGTCGCCGGTGGTGCCGGCGGCGTCGGCAGCGTCGGCGGGTTGTACGGGGATCACGTCAGTGCTCCTTGACCAGGTGGGCGTAGGCCCCGCCTGCGGCGACGAGGTCCTCGTGCCGCCCGCGCTCCACGACGGAGCCGTGGTCGAGCACCACGATCTCGTCGCTGTCGCGCACGGTGCTGAGCCGGTGCGCGATCACCACGCAGGCGCAGCCGCGCCGCCGCAGGTTGTCGATGATGAGCTGCTCGGTCGTGGCGTCCAGGGCGCTGGTCACCTCGTCCAGCACCAGGATGCTGGGGCGGCGCACCAGCGCCCGCGCGATCTCCAGCCGCTGCCGCTGCCCGCCGGAGAAGTTGCGGCCGTCCTGCTCGACACGGCTGTGGATGCCGCCGGGACGGCGGGCGATCACGTCGTCGTACAGGGCGGCGTCGCGCAGGGCGGTCACCACGTCCTCGTCGGGGATGGACGGGTCCCACAGCGCCACGTTGTCGCGCACCGTTCCCTCGAAGAGGAAGACGTCCTGGTCGACGAAGGAGACGGAGGCGGCGAGCACACTGCGCGGGATGTCCTCCAGGCGCTGTCCGTCGATGCGGATCGCGCCCTTCCAGGGGCTGTACAGACCCGAGACGAGGCGCGAGACCGTCGACTTGCCGCTGCCGGAGCCGCCGACCAGCGCCACCTGCTGCCCGGGGGCGACCGAGAGCGAGAACCCCGTCAGCAGCGGCTTGTCGAGCGGGCTGTAGCCGAACGTGATCTCCTCCAGCGTCACGTGGCCCTTGAGCCGGCGGGTGCCGGCCTCGGCCTCGGGCCGCGAATAGAGCGCGTCCACGGGGAAGTTCTCCACGTCCTTGAGCCGGGCGACGTCCGCCGCGAAGTCCTGGATGCGTCCCGCGACACCGTTCAGCCGGGTCACGGGCGCGGTGAAGCGGGTGACCAGCGCCTGGAAGGCGACGAGCAGGCCGATGGAGATGTGGCCCTCCACCGCCCGCAGGCCGCCGATCCAGAGGATGAGCGCGCTGTTGAGCGTGGCGAGCGTGGGCGCGACCACCGACAGCCAGGCGCTCGGCACCCCCAGCCGCTGCTGCTCCTCCAGGGTGACCGCGTGCTGGCCCGCCCAGCGGCGGAAGTAGCCGTTCTCGCCGCCGGTGGCCTTCATGGTCTCGATCGACTGGAGGCCGGTGTAGGCGGTGTTGGTCAGCCGGGCGTTGTCGGCCCGCAGCTTCTGCGTCCGGGTCGCCCGCAGCCGGACCACGACCCGCATGGCGACGACGTTGAGCAGCGCGATCCCCACGCCCAGGACGGTCAGTTGCGGGTCGTAGCTCCACAGCAGCAGGGCGTAGAGGACGACCACGATCCCGTCCACCGCCGCGGAGGCCAGGTCGCGGGCCAGGGTCTCGGCGACGGCGTCGTTGGACTGCAGGCGCTGCACCAGGTCGGCGGGGCTGCGCTGGGTGAAGAAGGCGACCGGCAGCCGGAGCAGGTGGCGCAGGAAGCGGGCGCTGCCCAGCGTCGAGGAGATGACGCGGCCGCGCAGCAGGTTGGACTGCTGCACCGCGGTGAGGGCGGCGGTGAGCGCCACCATGGCGGCCATCCCCGCGAACAGCACACCGAGCAGCGAGGTCTGCTGCCCGATCAGGAACAGATCGATGTACGTGCGGCTGAGCGCGGGCAGCGCCGCGCCGACCCCGACCAGCAGCAGGCTGGCCAGCAGGGCCGTCAGCAGGGTGCCGCCGGTGCCGCGCAGGCGGGTGGGCAGTGCGGCGAGCACACCGGGTCTGCGGCCGCCGCGCTGGAAGTCCAGACCGGGTTCGAAGGTGAGGACGACACCGGTGAAGCTGGTGTCGAAGTCCTCCAGCGGCACGAAACGGCGGCCCTTGTCGGGGTCGTTGACGTGCACGCCGCGCCGGCCGAGGCGGCGGCCCGTGCCGTCGTAGACGACGTAGTGGTTGAACTCCCAGAACAGGATGGCCGGGGCGCGCACGCCGGTCAGCGCGGCCGTCTCCATCTGCATGCCCTTGGCGCGCAGCCCGTATCCGCGGGCCGCCTTGAGCAGGTTGCTGGCCCGGGAGCCGTCGCGGGAGACACCGCAGGCGATCCGCAGTTCCTCCAGCGCCACGTGGCGGCCGTAGTGGCCCAGCACCATGGCCAGGGAGGCGGCGCCGCACTCCACCGCCTCCATCTGGAGCACGGTGGGGGTGCGCACCGACGGGTAGCGGCGCGGTTTGCGGGACTTGGGCCGGGGGCGGGTGTCGCCCCGCCGGTGGCCGACCTGGGGCGGGGGAGCGGTCGCGGTCACGGGAGCAGCCAATCGAGCGGGCGCTGGGCGGCGAGGTGCACGGCGCCGTCGGCCAGGGTCATGGAGTCGAGGGCGTACGGCGGCCCGTCGGAGGACGACCACGCGTAGCCGGACGCGGTGCGGCGCGAGGTGTCCAGCCGCACCTGGACCGCGACGGGGCGCCCGGCGCGGGCGAAGGCCTGTGCGAGCTGGCCGTCCCCGAGGTAGGCGGTGATCTGCCGGGCCGTCTGCACGGTCCGCCCCACGGCCTGCACATGGCCGCGCAGCACGCCGTAGCGCTGCTGGGAGACCGATTCGACGGTCAGGTCGACGGCGGCGCCGACCGGCACGGTGGAGGCGCTGCCCGCGGGCACGTACAAGGTGGCGGTCAGCGGGTCGCCGGTGTGGGCGACGCGCTCCACGGCCGCCACGTCCGTACCGACGGTGACGACCGTGCCGATGGTGGCCGCCAGCGCGGTCACCCGGCCCGCGTCCACGGTGCGGATCAGGACGTCGCCGTCCGGGGTGCGCACTTTGAGCAGGGGCGCGTCGGCGGGCAGTCGCCCGCCTTCCTCGGCGAACACCCGGGTGACCTGTCCGGCCACCGGGCTTTGCAGCACATAACTGCCCTGGCCGTGTGTGAGAATTCCCGGGGCGTCCATTGTGGATGCGACGGAACCGGTGACCGCCCAGAATGCGGCGGCGGCCGTCGCGACAATCGCGACGGACATCACGAGGACGCCCCGCGGTTTTGCGAAACGCACCGGGAGATCGAGCTCCTCGGGCGATTGCAGCTTGGTGAGGGCTTTTTGTCGGAACTGCACTGGACTCTTCCCTCGGCCGTATTATTCGTTGTCGGTCGCCGGGGCCCTGTGCGTACAGCCCGCGGGCACGCCCGTGGGCCCCGGAAGGGAGGTTGCCGGGGCCCACGGTTGCGGTGCCGTCTCAGAGACCGGCGACGAGGCCGGTGGCCAGGCCGGTGACCGCGCCGGTGTTCAGGCCGGTGAGGCCCTCGACCGTGCCGACGACGCCGGCGACGGTGCCCGAGACCGGGGCGATGGAGTCGACGGTGCCGGTCACGTTGCTGACCAGGCCGCCCACCAGGCCACCGGAGACGTTGTCGAGGTCGGCGTCGGAAATCTCGCGGGTCTCGACCTGCGGGGTGAAGTTCATGATGGTGCTTCCCTTCGTGCTGACAGATATCGAGTGGCGAATCAGGGAGGACCTCCCGCCACCGCTGAGGATCCAAGCACGGGGTCGCGTGGCCCAGCCAATTGCCGGTGCGCGTGTTCGAATGTGGTTCGGATTGTCGACTTCACGTCGGGTCCCGAATTCCCACGGCTTGGTGCCAGGTTCTTCACGCGGAAGTGATGGACCGGCCCCGGCGGAACCGGGCACTCCGGATCAAAGGCCGCGCGGCGGAGGGTAGACCGGACGGCCGGTCGGGCGCGATATGTCGTCGGCGTGTGCGGTGTGCAGATTTACCGGAGGTAATGCGCCGGGCGGTAGCGTGGCACCCGGTGATCGACTCGGTTCGGGAGGTCTCGCATGCCCCACAGCGCACCGGTGGACGGATTCCGGCTCGCCTACGACCGCTGGGGTGCGGGCGCGCCGGTCGTGCTGCTCCACGGGTGGCCGGGCGACCGCGGCGACTACCGCGATCTGATCCCCCTGCTGGCGGGATTCTGCGACGTGGTCGTCCCCGACCTGCGCGGTTTCGGCGGCTCGGACAAGCACGCCGCCGAGCCCGCCGAGCAGTACGACTCCGCCGCCCAGGCGCGCAGCGTCCTCGGGCTGGTCCGCGAACTCGGCCTGCAGCGGCCGGTGCTGGCCGGCTACGACATCGGCAGCCGCGTCGCGCAGACCGTGGCGCGCGACCATCCGGACGAGGTGCGCGCGCTCGTCGTCGCCCCGCCGCTGCCGGGCATCGGGCGGCGCATGCTCGACCCGGGCGCACAGCGGGAGTTCTGGTACCAGTGGTTCCACCGGCTCCCGCTCTCCGAGGAGCTGATCGACGGGGACCCGGTGGCGGTGCGCACGTACCTGCGGCACTTCTGGACGCACTGGTCCGGGCCGTCCTTCACCCCCGACGAGGGGCGGCTGCTCCGCCTGGTCGGCTCCTACGGCCCGCCGGGCTCCTTCACCGCGTCCCTCGCCTGGTACCGGGCGGGCGCCGGCGCGGTGGCGAACGCGCTCGCGGAGACGGCACCGGCGGCGGAGGAGCGGATCACCGTGCCGACCGCGGTGCTCTGGCCCGAGTTCGATCCGCTCTTCCCCCGTGCGTGGTCCGACCGGCTGGCGGAGTTCTTCACCGACGTGACCCTCGAACTCGTCGACGGGGTGGGGCACTTCGCGCCCGTGGAGTACCCGGGGCCCTTCGCGGCGGCGATCCGCCGTGCGGTGGAGGGGGAGCCCTAGCCGATCTCCACCCCCGGTTCCACCCCTGGGTCCAGGTGCCGCGGGCCCCGCGTCGGCACGCTGGAGGGCATGACAGCAACCGAGTGGATCACGGACATCGCCCTCATCCTCGTCGTCTTCCGGCAGCTGCGGGAAGACCGCCTGCGCCCCCTGACGTTCCTCCTCCCGCTCGGGATCGTGGCCTTCGTGGCCCGCACGTATCTCGACACGGTCCCCACCGCCGGCAACGACCTGGTCCTGATCGGCACCCTGATCGGCGTCGGTGCCGTGCTGGGGGTCGCCGGCGGGGTCTACACCCGGGTCCGGGCCTCCGGCGAGCACATCCTGATCAAGGCCGGTGCGGTCTCGGCGGTCCTGTGGGTGCTCGGCATGGGCGCGCGGATGGGTTTCCAGATGTGGGTGGAGCACGGCGGCGGCGCGGACGACGTCGGCCGGTTCAGCGTGGCCCACCACATCACCAGCAGCCAGGCCTGGGTCGCGGCCTTCGTCCTCATGGCCCTCACCGAGGTGGTGACACGGCTGGCCACGATCTTCGTCCGGAGCCGGATGGTGGTCCGCACCCGGCGGACCGCGTCCGCCGCGCCCGCCCTCGACCACGTGGTGTGACCGTGACCTTGTCCGGAACACCGGTGGGCTATGGTCGGGCCATGCCCGCCGCCACGCCCCCCTCGCCCGGGCCGGCCCCGTCCCCGGGGGACGGCCCGCGGAAGGTTCCGGGGCGGGACCTGCGGGTGCAGTGGATCATCCCGGCCGCCGTCGTCGTCGCGGGGGCGCTGACCATCCGGCCGATGGGCCTCGGCGGCCAGGGCCTGGTGGTGCTCCTGCTCTTCCTGGTCAACTGCGCGGCGCTGCTGATCCGGACCCTGCCCGAGGCGAAGGTGCCCCAGCGGGCCGCCCTGGTCTGGTTCGCACTCGGCATCGTCGCGGCGGCCGCGCTGCTCGGCGCCGGCGACAGCGGGACGACCTACCTCTTCGCCTTCTTCATCAGCGGTCACCTCGGGTACCGGCTGGAGACCAGGTGGGCGCTGGGCCTCGCGCTGCTGTGCAGCGTGCTGTGCGGCGGCGTCCTGTACTACCGCCTGGGGCAGGGCCATGACGTACTGCCGTGGGCCCTCGGGCTCGCCGCGGGCGCCCCGGTGCTGGCGGGGATACTCAACCGCAGCCACCACGAGGCCGTGCGGGCCGCGCTCGCGGCGGCAGAGTCCGCCGAACGCGCAGCCCGGGCCGAGGCGCAGACGGCCGTGCTGACCGAGCGCAGCAGGATCGCCCGGGACGTGCACGACGTACTGGCGCACTCCCTCGCGGGGATCAACATGCAGCTGGAACTGGCCGACGCGCTGCTCGACACCGGGGACCTGGACAAGGTCCGCGAGGCCACCACCAAGGCGCACGGCATGGTCAAGGACAGCCTGAAGCAGGCGCAGTGGACCGTGCACGCGCTGCGCGAGGACGCCCTGCCGCTGGTCGAGAGCCTGTCCGCGATGGTCGAGTCGTCCGGCCATCGCGACGCGCTCGCCGTCACCGGCGCCGTCCGCGAGGTGCCGGCCCCGGTGACCCAGAACCTGCTGCGGATCGCCCAGGAGTCCTTGACCAATGCCGCCCGGCACGCCCCGGGCGGCGAGGTCCGCGTGGAGCTGGCGTTCGCCCCGTCCTCGACGGCGCTGACGATCCGCAACCGCCCCGCGACCCGTACCGTGACCACGGGCGCCGGGAGCGGGATGGGACTGATCGGGATGCGCGAACGCGTCGCCCTGCTGGGCGGGACCATCACCGCGGGTCCGGTCACCGAGGGACCGGACGAGGGCGGCTGGCAGGTGGAGGCAGTGATCCCCGATGAATGAGCAGACCGGGAACCGGACGCCGCTGCGGGTGGTCGTCGCCGACGACCAGGCCGCCGTCCGCGAGCCGCTCGCGGCCGTGCTCGCGCTGTCCGAGGACATCGACGTCGTCGCGGCCGCCGCGAACGGGGCCGAGGTGCTGGCCGCGGTCGCGGACGGGCCGGTGGACGTGGTGCTGATGGACCTGCGCATGCCCGTGATGGACGGGACCGAGGCGACCCGCAGGCTGAGCGAGGAGCACCCCGACGTGGCCGTGGTCGTGCTGACCACGTTCGCCGACGACGACTCGATCCTGGCCGCGCTGAGCGCCGGGGCCCGGGGCTATCTGACCAAGAACGCGGGCCGGCAGGACATCCTCCGCGCGATCGTGGCGGCCGCCGCGGGCCAGTCCGTGCTCGACCGCGAGGTGCAGAACCGGCTCCTCGCCACGGTGCGCCCCGGTCCGCAGGAGCCGGTGCGGCCGCTGCCCGCGGACATCACCCCGCGTGAGCGCGAGGTGCTCACGCTCATCGGCCGGGGGCTGCCGAACCGGGCCATCGCCGAGAAGCTGTTCATCAGCGAGGCCACGGTCAAGACGCACATCAACAACCTCTTCGCCAAGGCGGGGATCCGGGACCGGGCCGACGCCGTGCGCCGCGCCATAGCGGCGGGGCTGGCCTGATCTCCGCGCCGCGGCAGGCGCCCCGGACGGTCCAACGGAAAGTGTGTTCTGCCCTCTTGAGGGATCGTTGAACAATCCTTACATTGGTGGGCACGCCCGGTCCGCAGCACCGCCTGCCCCTGTGAGGTCGCCATGACAGCAACCCCGCGCCGCCCCCCGATCGTGAACGACGACCGTGCCCGCCGCTTCGTGCGCCGCGCTCACGTCAGGGCGACGGACTCCGAGTAGCGCCGTACGAGTTGCCGCTCCGCATCGTCCAGGTACGACGCGAGCAGCAGCTCGGCCTTGACCAGATCGGCGGCCCGCAGGGCGGTGAGCAGCTCGCGGTTGCGGCCGAGGTAGGGCTCGTGGAACTCGCGCGGATTGTCCATCGCGTGGAAGACCAGGCGGAGTTCGGCGAGGACGCCGGTCATCAGCTCGGTCAGCCGCCGGCTGTGCGCCAGGTCCACCACCGCGTGGTGGAAGTGGATGTTGGCTGTGCCGAGTGCTCGCCAGTCGTCCTCCCCGGCGGCGCGCTCGCCCTCCTCGACGGCGGCCTCCGCGGGCGTCAGGTCGTACGGCGGGGCGCCGAGATGGCGGACCACCGAGCACTCCACGAGGCGGCGCACGCGGTAGATGTCCACCACGTCCTGCACGGTCAGGACCCGTACGAAGACGCCCCGGTTGAGCTCGTGGACGAGCAGCTTCTCGTGCGTCAGCAACCGGAACGCCTCGCGCAGCGTGTTGCGCGAGACACCGAGGGCCGTGCCGATGGCGTCCTCGGAGAGCTTGGTCCCGGGGGACAGGAAGCCCTCGGAGATCCGGGTGCGCAGGATGTCCGCGACCCGGTCGGCGGTGCTGGAACGCCCCAGCAGGGCACGGTCGCCGGCCAGAACGGCCGGATCGAGCTCGGCTGCCATGTCACATCCCTCGTCTCACGGGCTCGCAGAGCCCCAGTCAATCGAAAACCCGGGGACGAGACAACAGGTTCCTTGTCGGATTGTTCAACGAGAATCTAGGGTGGCAACTGTGAAGGAATCCCTTCTGACCCCGTCGGCGGCCCGGACGATGTTCCGGGACGGCACCGCCCGGCCCACCACCGGCTGGTGCTCCGCCTACACGCAGGTCAACCTGATCGCCGTGCCCGCCGACTGGGCCCAGGACGTGGCCCTGTTCTGCCGGCGCAACCCCAAGCCGTGCCCGCTGCTGGACATCACCGAGCCCGGCGCCCGGAGCACCGCGCTCGCCCCCGGCGCCGACCTGCGCACCGACCTCCCGCGCTACCGGGTCTGGGAGAACGGGGTGCTGGTCGAGGAGCCCCAGGACGTCGTCCGCCACTGGCGCGACGACATGGTCTCCTTCCTCATCGGCTGCAGCTTCACCTTCGAGACCGCGCTGCGCGGTGCCGGGGTGCCGCTGCGCCACGTCGACCAGGGCCGCAACGTCGCGATGTACCGCACCAACCGCTACTGCCGCCCCGCCGGCCGGCTGTGGGGGCCTGTCGTGGTGTCGATGCGGCCGGTCCCGGCGGGGCTCGTCGGCACCGCGGTCCGGGTCACCGCGCGGATGCCCGGCGTCCACGGCGGCCCCGTCCACATCGGGAACCCGGCCGCCCTGGGCATAGCGGACCTGAACCGCCCCGACTACGGCGACCCCGTGCAGGCCGAGCCCGGCGACGTGCCCGTCTTCTGGGCCTGCGGGGTGACGCCGCAGGCCGCACTGATGGCCTCGCGCCCGCCGTTCGCCATCACGCACGCGCCGGGGTACATGTTCATCACCGACATCCGGGACGTCGACCAGCAGGTCGCGTGAGACGGCACCCGCAAGGTTGCGAGGAGAAGCGAGGAGAGCCGCACCACCCATGACCCACACCGTGATCGACCTCAACGCGGACCTCGGAGAAGGCTTCGGACGCTGGTCCCTGACCGACGACGAGGCCATGCTCTCCGTGGTGACCAGCGCCAACGTCGCGTGCGGTTTCCACGCGGGCGACCCCTCCATCATGCGGCGGGTGTGCGACCGCGCCGCGGCCGCCGGCATCCGGATCGGCGCCCAGGTCTCCTACCGGGACCTGGCCGGATTCGGGCGCCGGGCGATGGAGGTGCCCCCGGAGGAACTGGCCGACGAGATCAGCTACCAGATCGGCGCGCTGGAGGTGTTCGCCCGCGCCGCGGGCACGGGCGTCGCGTACGTCAAGCCGCACGGCGCCCTCTACAACCGCGTGGTCGCCGACGCCGGGCAGGCCCTCGCGGTCGCCCGGGGCACCCGGCTCGCCGGCCCCGCGCTCCCCGTGCTGTGCCTGCCGGGCTCCGCGCTGCACCAGGCGGCGGCCGAACTCGGGCTCCCCACCGTCGCGGAGGCCTTCGCGGACCGCGCCTACACCGCGGAGGGCACCCTCGTGCCGCGCCGCACACCGGGCGCGGTCCTCACCGATCCCGACCGGGTCGTCCGGCAGGCCGTCGCCCTCGCCCGCGACGGCCAGGTCACGGCGATCACCGGCGAGACCGTCACCGTCCGCGCCCGGTCCCTGTGCCTGCACGGGGACACCCCCGGCGCCGTGGGACTCGCCCGCCGGGTCCGCGCCGCCCTCGGCGAGGCCGGCCTGGAACTGGAGGCCTTCGCATGAGGCTGCTGCCGGTCGGCGAGGACGCGCTCCTGCTCGACCTCGACTCCTCCGAGCAGGCCCAGGCCTGCCACGCCGAACTCCTGCGCCGCCGCGACCGGGGCGCCCTCCCGGCGGTGCGCGAGATCGTGCCGGGGGACCGCACCGTACTGCTGGACGGCGTCCCCGATCTCCCCGCCGTGCGCGCCGTGCTGCGCGACTGGCCGGTGCCGTCGCTGCCGCCGGACAGCGGGCCCCTGGTGGACATCCCCGTCCGGTACGACGGCGCGGACCTCGGGGTCGTCGCCGAGACCTGGGGCGTGTCGCGGGACGAGGTCGTACGCCTGCACTCCGGCACCGAACACCGCGTCGCCTTCTGCGGGTTCGCACCCGGCTTCGCCTACATGACGGGCATGGACGAGCGGTACGCCGTCCCCCGGCGGGCCGAGCCCCGCACCTCGGTCCCCGCCGGCTCCGTCGCGCTCGCCGGGCACTACACCGGCATCTACCCGCGGGCGTCGCCCGGCGGCTGGCAGGTGATCGGCACGACCGATGCGCGGCTGTGGGACCTCGGCCGGGAGCCCGCGGCCCTGCTCGTACCGGGGACGCGCGTGCGCTTCACCCGGGTCGGGGACGCGGAGGGGGAGACGGACGCGTGAGCCACGGCACCCTCGTCGTCGTCCGCGCCGGGGCCCTCACCACCGTGCAGGACCTGGGCCGGTACGGGCACGCCGCGCTCGGCGTGGCCCGTTCCGGGGCCCTGGACGGGCCCGCGCACCGGCTGGCCAACCGCCTGGCCGGCAACCCCGCCGGAGCGGCCACTTTGGAGACCACGCTGACCGGGGTCGCCGTCCGGGCCGGCCGCGCCCTGACGGCCGTGGTCACCGGTGCCCCCGCGGCCGTCCGGGTGGACGGCCGCCCGGCGGCGTGGGCCGAGCCCGTGCACGTCCCGGCCGGTGCCGTCCTCGACATCGGCCCCGCCACGAGCGGCGTGCGCAGCTATATCGCCGTCTCCGGGGGCGTCGCCGTGCCGGAGGTGCTGGGCAGCCGCTCCGCGGACCTGCTGTCGGGACTCGGCCCCGCGCCGCTCGCGGACGGCGACGTGCTGCCGCTCGGCGCTCCCGCGGGTCCGCCCGTCCACACCGATCTGCCGCCCTGGCAGGGGCCGCCGGGCGAACTGGTGCTGCCGGTCCTCCTCGGCCCGCGCGACGACTGGTTCAACCGCGCCGCGCTGCGCACCCTCACCGCGGGGCACTGGACCGTCTCCCCGCACAGCAACCGCATCGCGCTGCGGACCGTCGGCCCCGCCCTGGAGCGGGCCGTGGCACGAGAACTGCCGAGTGAGGGCATGGTCGTCGGCGCGGTCCAGGTGCCCCCGGACGGCAGGCCCGTCCTGTTCCTCGCCGACTCCCCGACCACCGGCGGCTATCCCGTCATCGGCGTCGTCCCCGAACGCCACCTGGCGCCGGCGGCCCAGGCCGCACCGGGCCTGCCGGTGCGGTTCACCCTCCTGCGCTGAGCAGTGCGCGCGGTGCGGTTCATGTGGAGTAGAGCGTCTCCAGGTTGTCGTGGAGCTGGTGGGCCAGCGGCGGTGCGGCGTAGGTGTCGGTCATGACCTCGATGCAGCAGCCGGTGCCGGCCTTGTCCGCGGCGTCCATGGCCTGGTCGAGTTCGGCGAGGGTGGACACCCGGGCGGTGAACCAGTCGTCGCAGCCGAGGGCCTTCGGCAGTTCGGAGTACCGCCAGTTGGCCAGGTCGTTGTAGGCGACGTCCGGGTGCTTGCAGAGCATGCGCTCGATCAGGTAGCCGTGGTTGTTCAGGACGAACACCACCGGCCGCAGGCCGTACCGGCCGAACTGGCTGATCTCCTGCGCGGTGAGCTGGTGGGAGCCCTCGCCGGTGATCAGCACGACACGCCGGGAGCCCGCGGCGGCGACGGCCGCGCCGACCGCCGCGGGGGTGGCCCAGCCGATGGAGCCCCACAGGGTCTGGTTCTGGAACGTGGCGCCGCGGGGCAGCCGGGCGAAGGCCAGGCCCATCGAGACGGTCCCGGTCTCCGCGACGAGGATGTCGTCGGGCCTGAGGAAGCTCTCCCAACGGGGATACAGGTTCTCCGCGGTGATCGCGTCGCCGGCCTTGCCGCCCGCCGGGGTCATACGGCTCACCTCGGACGTCGGGCGCGGCCACTGCCTGCGGGGCAGCGCGCGGGCCAGAGCGCCGAGGAGGTCCTTCATCTCCACACTCTGGTAGGTCATGCCGTCGACACTGACGTGGTGGTGGCAGATGCTGATGGTGCGGCCGGGGTCGAGGTGGGCGGTGAACGCCCCGGAGTTGAAGTCGTGCATCAGCGCGCCGATCAGCACGACGACGTCCGCGTCCTCGACGAAGCGGCGGACGCTCTCGTTCATGAGCTTGCCGTCGTACATGCCGGCGTACGCGCTCTGGTCCTCGTCCAGGACGCCCTTGTCGGCCATCATCGTGGCGAAGGGCAGTCCGGTGGCGTCCAGGAACCCCTGGAGATCCGCGCCGAGGCCGGAGCGTTCGGTGAGGATGCCCGGCAGGGCGCAGGCGCTGTCCGCCTGGCCGAGCATGTCGGACACAGCCCGGACGGCCGCCTCCAGTTGCGCCGGGTCGCTGGCGGACGCGGGGATGGGGTGCGCCTCGCCGACCACGGGCATCTCCGCGAGGTCGGCGGGGAAGGCCATGTAGACCGGACGCCGGTGGTGGAGCGCCGCCGCGATCAGGCGCTCGGTCTCGGCCGCGGCGTTCTGCGGCGTCATGATGGCGCTCGCGCACACCACGGGCTCGGACATCTTCCGGAAGAGGTCGAACTCGCCGTTGCCCAGGGTGTGGTGGACGAGCGAGTGGTGCGCCTGGACGGGCATCTTGGGCATCCCGACCAGGTGGAAGAGCGGGAGGTGCTCGGTGTAGGCGCCGGCGATGCCGTTGATGGCGCTGAGCTCGCCGACGCCGTAGGTGGTGCAGACCGCGCCGATGCCGTGGATCCGGGCGTACCCGTCGGCGCTGTAGGCGGCGTTGAGCTCGTTGCAGCTGCCGATCCACTCGATGCCCGGATGCTGGGCGATGGCGTCGTTGACGGGGAACGCGTAGTCGCCGGGGACGCCGAAGACATGACGCACGCCGATGTCGTGCAGCCGGTTCAGGACGTGCTGGATCACGGTGGTGGGCATGGGGAGGTCTCTTTCCTTCTGGCGCCGCCGCCCCGGGGACCGTGACCGACGGCGGCGGGGAGCCCGCGTCGCGGCCCGGCAGGCGGATCGTCACGGAGAGTCGCTTATGGTGACATATAAGGACATACCTCGCACCATTCTCCCGGCTCCCGGGGGACCCGCAACCGGGAGAGCGGCGCGGCGGCGCGGCGGCGGCCCGGTGCGGGACCGCGCCGAACGGACCGCGCGGTCCTATGCTGGCCCCATCCGGAAGGGGGAGAGCGCCATGCGCGACACGGACCCCGGGCTCTTCGGGCCCGCATCGGTCACCTGGCAGATGCACGGGGACCCCATGATGTGGGTCGCCGGAGTCAGGGCACTGTATCTGCAGGCACTCCACCCCCGGGCCGTGCGGGGCGTCACGCAGAACTCCGACTTCCGGAAGGACGCCTGGGGCCGGCTGCTGAGGACCGCGGACTTCGTCGGCACCATCACCTACGGGACGACCCTGGAGGCCGAGCGGGCCGGCGCGCGCGTGCGCGGCATCCACCGCAGGCTCAGCGGGCGGGACCCGGACAGCGGCGCCCGGTTCGGGGTCGACGACCCGGAACTGCTGCTGTGGGTGCACTGCGCCGAGATCGACTCCTATCTGTCCGTCGCCCGTGGCTCCGGCTACCGGCTGAGCGACGCGCAGGCCGACGCCTACGTCGACGAACAGCGCCAGGCGGCGCGCCTGGTGGGCCTGGACCCGGCGGGCGTGCCGGCCGACACCGCCGAGCTGTCCGCGTACTTCGAGAAGATCCGGCCCCGACTGGCCCTCACGCCCGAGGCCCTGGAAGTCCACGCCTTCCTGCGCAGGCCCCCCGTGCCGGCGGCGCTGCTGCCCGTGCGCGAGGCCCTGTGGGGGCAGGCGGCCGCCCTGGCGTACGCCGCGCTGCCGCCCTTCGCCCACGAACTGTACGGGCGGCCCGCGCCGTCGGTGCCGGTGACGCTGCGGCGCCTGCGCGCCACGGGACGCGTACTGCGGGCGGTCCCGTCGTACCTGCGCTGGCAGTTGCCGCCCGGCCACATCCTCAAGGCGGTCGGCCGGCTGGGCCCCGGGACGCATCCCTCGGCGTACCGGCTGCGCGAGCGGGCACGCTCCGGGAGCTGACCGGCCCCACGGCGATACGCCCTGCGGCGATATGCCCATCGGCTGCCCTCACGGCCATACTGGGGGAGGGGAGAGTCGGGGAACGACGGGGGCGGCGCGCGGCATGAAGGCGGTACACGAAGGCGACACCGTGCTGCAGGGACGGTACCGGCTGCTGGAACGCATCGGCCGCGGCGGCATGGGCGAGGTCTGGCGGGCGGAGGACGAGGCGCTGGGGCGGGAGGTCGCCGTCAAGTGCCTGAAGCAGCTCAGCCCGGCGATGGACCCGTCGATGGGCCGGGTGCTGCAGGAGCGGTTCCGCCGCGAGGCCCGGGTCGCCGCGGCGCTGCCGCACCGCGGGATCACCGTCGTGCACGACTTCGGCGAGTACGAGGGCGTGCTCTTCCTCGTCATGGAGCTGCTGGAGGGGCGGGATCTGCGCCGGCTGCTCGAGGACAACGGCGGCGAGCCGCTGCCCCTGCCGGACATCACCGACATCGCCCTGCAGATCGCCGACGCCCTCGCGTACACGCACGCCCGGGGCATCGTGCACCGCGACCTGAAGCCGGCGAACGTCGTCCGGCTCACCGACGGCGCCGTCAAGATCTGCGACTTCGGCATCGCGCGGCTGGGCCACGACATCGGGTTCACCTCCCGGCTGACCGGGACCGGCGTCGCCATGGGCACCCCGCACTACATGTCGCCGGAGCAGATCGGCGCCGACGAGTCCATCGACCACCGCAGCGACCTGTACTCGCTCGGCTGCGTGCTCTACGAACTGGCCACCGGCGCACCCCCGTTCGACCTCGACGACGCCTGGGCCGTACTGGTCGGCCACCGCGACACGGCGCCCGTGCCGCCGCGCGAGCACCGCCGCGACCTCCCCGCCGGGCTGGACCGGCTCATCCTCGACCTGCTCGCCAAGGAGCCCGGGAACCGGCCGCAGAGCGCGGCGGACGTGGCGGGGCGCCTGGCGCCGCTGCGGGACGCTCCCGCTCCTGTGCCCGTCGCCGTCACGGAGGCCCGGGCGGAACTTCCCCCGTGGGCGCGGCAGGTCGGGTTGCGGCCGGGCCCGCGCGTCCCGCGGGCGGCGGCGGACCGGCCGCCGGCGAGCGCTGCCGAGGCGCTGCGCACCTACGAGGACGTCGCCGCCGCGCGCGCCGGCAGCCTCGGCCCGGACCACCCCGACACGCTGGCCGCGCTCCAGGAGGCGGCGTACACCCTCGGCCGGCTCGGCCGCCACACCGAGGCGCACGCCGCGTACACCACCGTGCTGGCCGCCCGCGAACGGCGGCAGGGCGCCGACCACCCCGACACGCTGCACTGCCGGCACAACCTCGCCGTCACGCTGGGCCGCCTGGGCCGCACCGCCGACGCCCACACTCTGGCGGCCGAGGTCGCCGCCTCCCGCGCCCGCGTACTGGGCCCGGACCACCCCGACACGCTCACCACGTGCGGCGAGACCGCGCATCTGCTCGACCTGCTGGGCCGTTGGTCGGAGGCCCGCCTGGAGTACGACCGCATCGCCGCCACGCGCGCCCGCGCGCTCGGCCCGGAGCACCCCGAGACCCTGGCCGCGCGGCACGAACTGGGCGCCTGCCTCGGCCGGATGGGCATGTACGCCGAGGCGTGCGCGCTCTACACCGACCTGGCGGGGATCCGCGCCCGGGTCGGCGGCCCGGACCACCCCGAGACCCTGCGCGCCCGGTACGGCCTCGGCCTCAACCTGGGCCGCCTCGGGCGCTGGCAGGACGCGCTGACCGAGGCCCGCGCGGTCGCGGAAGCCCGTGCGCGGGTGCTGGGCGCCGACCACCGGGACACCCTCGTCAGTCGCCGCGAGGCCGCCGTCGCACTCGGCTGGCTCGGGCGGTGGGAGGAGGCCCTGGCCCTGCACGGCGAGGTCGCGGCGGCGCGTGAACGCGTCCTGGGCTCCGCCCACCCCGATACCCAGGCCAGCCGCGCCGACGAGCAGCAGTGCCGCGAGCGGCTCGACCGCCCCGCACGAGCGGCAAGCCGAGGCCGCGGCCGGCCGGGTCGGCTGACTGTCCGTCAGAAGGCTGCCTCTTTGCGCGTGTCCGGGGCCGGTGTGCTGCGTGGTCGGGCGGGGGCGTGTGGGCGTCGACGCCCGTCGTGCGGCGGCCGCGAACGCGACGGGGAGCGAGTCCCCCGCCCGGGGCGGTCCGGGTCCTCCTCGCACGGCCCTCGGTCGCGGCCGCGGGGCGCGTCATTGGTGCCCCTGCATCCGTCCGGCGCCGGCGCGTGAACGTCCTTGGCGCAGGCCGGCCGCGTCGACGAGGAGCCGTGCCGGGAGCGGCTCGACCGCCCCCGCGCGGGCAGCCTCAGGGGCCGCACCCCACTCCTCGTGGGCCGGCGTCGAGCACCACGGGCGAGGTGGAGGAAGACGCCCTGCAGTGCACTGCCGAGCGCGGTCGCGTGGCGGGGCGACCGGCCGGATTGGCTGACTGTTCGTCAGAAAGCTGCCTCCTTGCGCCTGTCCGAGTCCGGCGCGCCGCGCGGTCGGCAGGGGCACCCGGCGCGGCGACGCCCGCAGTGCTGTGGCGGTGCGCACGCTCCGGCGAGCGGGTCCCCACGGAGCAAGGCCCCGGGCCGCCGTACGCACGGAGGGGCCCGGAGCCGCGTCCTGGCCGGGACGCGGTCCGGGCCTCGACGGCAGCCGCGGGGGGCGTCGTCGGCGCCATCGGTTCCCCCCGCCGCGCCGCGAGCCCCGGCGACCTGACCGGGCGGTCGCCGGAGCGCCTCGCGGGGCGGGGGCGCCTACTGTGGGGGTGGGTGGAGGGAGGCGCGTCCGATGATCCGACCCGTGACCGTGGGCCTGGACAGGTCGCCGGAGAGCCGTGCGGCGGTGCGCTGGGCGGCGTGCGAGGCGGTGCGCCGGAACGTGCCGCTGCGGGTGGTGCATGCGGGCGGCCATCCGTACGGGGACGGGATGCTGCGCGAGGCCGCGGAGGAGCTGGCGGCCACCCACCCCGGGCTGACGGTGACCACGGACGTGGCGGACGCACCGCCCGCGGAGCTGCTGGTGGCGGAGGCCGGGCGGAGCGAGCTGCTGGCGCTGGGTTCGCAGGGGCTGAGCGGGCTGTCCGGCTACGTGGTGGGGACGGTCGGCCAGGCCACCCTGGCGCGGGCGACCCGCCCCGTCGTCGTGGTCCGCGACGGCGGTGCCCCCGAGGTGCTGGACCCCCGGCCGGTGGTGCTGGGACTGGCCCTGCGGCAGGGCGCCGCCGACGTGACGGCCTTCGCCGTGGAGGCCGCGCAGCGCGGGGGCACGCCGCTGCGGGCGGTCCACACCTGGTCGTACCCGCCGATCTACCGGTACGCCCCCGCGGCGATGGACCCGGCCTGCGGCGCGGAGATCGCGGCGGGTGAGAAGCACGCCGTGGCGGCCGCGATGGAGCCCTGGCGGGAGAAGGCGCCGGGCGTGGAGATCACGGAGGAGGTCGTCGCGGGCAACGCCGCGCAGGCCCTCGTCGACGCCGCCGCGGGCGCGAGCCTGCTGGTCGTCGGCCGCCGCAGCCACCAGCCTGCCTGCCTCGGGCCGACCGCGCACGCCGCGCTGCACCACGCGCCCTGCCCGGTGGCCGTGGTCCCGTACGAATGACGCCCGCGGGCCCGGGGTAGCGTCGGGCGCGTGGACGATCTCCGTACGGCACACGTGAACGGCGTCCGGCTGGCCTACCGCACCTGGGGCGAGCCCGGGGCCCCGCCCCTGGTCCTGCTGCACGGGCGCGGGTCGGACGGCGCGGACTGGGCGCCGGTCGTGCCCGGGCTGGCACGGACCCACCGGGTGTACGCGCCCGACCTGCGCGGGCACGGCGGCAGCGAGTGGCCCGGGGAGTACGCCTTCGAGGCGATGCGTGACGACGTCGCCGCGCTCCTCGACTCGCTCGGCCCCGGACCGGTGGCCCTGGCCGGGCACTCCATGGGCGCCGTCGTGGCCTACCTGCTGGCCGCCGCCCACCCGGAGCGGCTGACGGCGCTCGTCCTGGAGGAACCCGTGCCGCCGGACCCCGCGGTGCCGCCGCGGGCGGTGCCCACCGGCCCGGAGGGCGGGGAGACCTTCGACTGGCGGGTCGTCGCGGCCGTCAACCGGTGGATCAACGCGCCCGATCCCGGCTGGTGGGACCTGCTGGGCGGCATCGCCTGCCGCACGCTCGTGATCGCCGGCGGCCCGGGCAGTCATGTCTCCCAGGACGGGATCGGGCGGATCGCCGCGCGCATCCCCGGCGCGCGGCTGGTGGCGACCGGTGCAGGGCACCTGGTCCACGAGACCGACCCGGAGCGCTTCCTCGCCGAGGTCAGTCCGTTCCTGGCGGGTTCTCGCCGCCCCTGACCGGCAGGCCCGCGGCCCGCCAGGCCTGGAAGCCGCCTTCGAGGTCGGTGGCGCGCGGCAGCCCGATGTCGTGGAGGGAGGCGGCCGCGAGGCTGGAGGTGTAGCCCTCGGAGCAGGCCACGATCCAGCGCACCTCGTGCCCGGTCGCCTCGGGGATGCGTGCGTCGCTGAGCGGGTCGAGCCGCCACTCCAGCACATTGCGCTCGATGACCAGCGCCTCCGCGAACTCGCCCTCCCGGGCCCGCTGCGCGGCCGGCCGGATGTCGACGAGCAGCGCCTCGCCGGCGGCGAGTTCGGCCGCCGCCTCCCGGGGCCCGATCCTGCGCAGGCGCTCCCGGGCGCGGGCGAGCATCCGGTCGATGCCGGAGGGGACAGGGGTTTCTTCGGGCCCGGTCATCGGACGGCCTCCCGGAGGACTGCGGACGGGGTCGGGAGCGGTGCGGGCACGACCGCCGGTTCCGGCGCGTCGGTCAGCACCGTACGGGTACGGCGCAGCGAGCCGGTGTCGTCGACCGCGTAGTAGGCCATCGCCGTCAGCGGCGGCGAGTAGGCGTGCACGCTCACCGCGGGCGCCGCGGACGCGTTGACGACGTCGTGCACATGCCCGAGGGGGAAGCCCGCGCCGCGTCCCGCCGCCAGTTCGCGGCCGGTGATCCGGCCACGGCCCTCGCGGTCGTACGTCCAGCGGTGCTCGGTCAGCACACCGCTGACCACGGTGAGCGCGCCGAGCGACCCCGCATGGTCGTGGAGTTCGGTGGAGGTGTCGCGCGGCCAGGTGATCAGCCAGACGTCGACGTACGGGTCCTGGTGCAGCCGCGTGTACCAGCGGCCGTCCAGCAGGTGGACGGGCTGGTGCGCGCCGTCCTCGACGGCTTGCGCGTAGCCGCGCACAAGGGCGCGCAACTGGGGGAGGACGAGCGGCGTGGGACCGCTCGCCCTGTCGTGCAGGGCCATGGGAATCGCTCCGGAGCAGTGGTCGCCCGACGCCCCGCACGCGGCGGGAAGGTGTCGCGGGGGTCGGTGTGGACGGGGCGGACGTCAGCCCCGGCGACAGCTCTGGTCGAAATGGTGCGCACGACGGCCCGGCCACAGCGGCCCCAGGTTCCAGATGTTCGTGCGCATGAGCCCATGAAACCACAGGACGCGCCCCGCGTCGCGCCCCTTGCCGCACTCGTCACAGGGGCACGACGCGACCGGCGATCGTGCGCGCGCAGTCGATGGACTCCGTGTGTGTCGTGTCCACTTCGAGGTCGTAGATCACTCCGCGGTGCACCAGGCCGGCCTGCGCGACGGCCATCCCCGGCACGCGGTCGCCGCGCGCGGTCTCGCGCCCCGCGGCCACCTCCGGTGCGCAGCGGACCCCGACCCACAGGACGTCCAGTCCGTCCAGCGCCCGCCGCCAGCGGTCCTGCGACGACGCGCCACCGAGGAACACCTCGTCCACGACCACCCGGGCCCCCGCCCGTGCCATCTCGCCGATGCCCCGCGCCCATGCCTCGTCCAGCGCCCGGAACCCCGGTCCGATCGTGACCTCGCCGTCCGTGCCGAAGGCGATGCCGAGGCCGGAGTCCGAGGCGCGCAGCGCCGCCGGCATTCCCTCGATCAGGGTGTCGACGCCGAAGGTGAGCCAGGTGTCCGGCAGGAGCAGCGCCTGAAGGCAGCGCGCGATGCCGGACTTGCCGGAACTGGAGCCGCCGTTGAGCACGATCACGCGGGGAGCCATGGAGTCAGGCTAGGCGCCGCCGGCCGCGGGCGGCACCTCAATTGCCGCCCGGCGTCCGGCGGGAGAGCCGGCGCAGCCGTTCGGCCTCCTCCGGCCGCAGGTTGGGGTCGCCGAGCCTCGCGGCGACCGCCTCGGCCAGGCGCGGCGCCGGGTCCACCGCACAGTCCCGGAGGAATCCGCGCAGCAGCACCCGGACCCCGGCGCGCTGCATCCCGCCGAGCACGACCCCGCGCAGCACGGCCACGGTCAGCGCCGCGTCGGCGGCCGGATCGCCGGCCGCGGCGCTCCGCCAGTCGATGACCACCGGCCCACCGGGCGTGAGGACCACGTTCTCGGGGTGCAGGTCGAGATGGAGGACGCGGTCCTCGCCCGCACGTCCGGTGGGGAAGCGCCGCGGCAGCCGGCCGGGGGGCGGGACGCGGTGCAGCGCGGCCTGCAGGCGGCCGAGCGTGCGCCCGTGTGCATAGGCGCGCCACGGGTGGCGCCCGAGGTCCTGCGCCATGGTGGGGCCGGTGAGCCGGTCCATGACCATGTCGGCGCCGCTCACGTCGTGGACGCGCGGCACGGGGCAGCCCTGCTCGGCCAGGTACGCCATGAGGCGCGCCTCCTCGCGCGCCGGTCCGCCGTCCCGGTAGCGGCGCAGCACCCGGGAGGCGTCCAGGGCGAAGACGTCCGCGTCCCGGCCGCGGCCGATCAGTTCCACAGCGCGGCGGCGAGCTCCGCGGCGGTGGCGACCTTCCCGAAGCGCGGCAGGTCCTGGGTGACGGCGGCGCTGTGCTCCTCGGCGGTCAGCGCGGCCATCGCGTCCTCGGCGAAGTGGAGTTCGTAGTCGTGGTCGGAGGCGGCCCGCGCGGTGGACTCCACGCCCATGTTGGTCGCGATGCCGCACAGCACCAGGGTGTCGATGCCCTGCCCGCGCAGCAGTTCGTCCAGGCCGGTGCGGTGGAACGCGCCGACCGAGCGCTTGACCACCACGGTGTCGCCGTCCTCGGCGAGGCCCGCCACCAGGTCGCTGCCGGGCGGCTGCTCGTCGACGCCGGGGCGTTCGACCCGTACGAGGAAGACCGGTGCCCCCGCCTTGCGGAACGCGGCGGCCAGCGCCGAGGACGCGGCGACGACCTCCTGCCCGGAGTACGGGGCCAACGGCAGCCCCACGATGCGGTCCATCAGGTCGATCACGACAAGTGCCGTGCGCTGCGGGTCGAGACGCGTCATGGGCACACCCTAGGCACCAGTGCCGCGACCTGACCCGGTGAACCGGAAATCGGCTGGCGGAGGCACGTATTCCGTGGTGACGGGCCCGCGGCCCGGGCGGCGTACGCCCATCCGCGCGCGGGGTGGAGGGACGGGTTCCACGCCACGCGCGGGGCGGCGGAGCCCCTCCCCGGCGCGGGCGACCCGTCGGATCAGGCCACCCCGGAGGGTGACGCGGGCATGAACCCGTACCGGGGCCGGGCAGGTTCTCCCATGACCTGTCCGGGCCCCGGCACCCTCGCTAGGCTGGCCCGGACGACGCAGTCGGGAGGAGCACGGACGTGGCCGAGAGCACGATCGGATCGCCGTTGTCGGGTGGTACGAAGCCGCAGCTGGATCTGGCGAAAGCCGAGTGGCAGTCGAGCAGCCAGGGGACGGGCGATGTCCAGATCGCCTTCGTCGAGGGCTACATCGCGATGCGGGACGGCCGCAACCCCGAGGGGCCGTCCCTGGTCTTCACGCCCGCGGAGTGGCGCGCCTTCGTCCTCGGCGCCCGTGACGGCGAGTTCGACCTGACCTGACGGTCCCGCGGCGCACGCGCCGCGCCCGTACGCCCCCCGGGGATCCGCTCCGGACCCCCGCATGCGCACACCACCGTCCGGGCCGGCGCGCCGCGGGCCCGGACGGTGCGCCGTTCTTGACGGACCGTCATGTCGATGGATACGCTCACAACGTGGCGTTCTTTCCGAACTGCCGCCGTGCGACGCGCACTTGGGTGTCGCGTCATGCCGCCCGCCCGCCCGCACGCTCCCGGACGGAGCCGATCGCGGCGCGAACGTTTGCGAACAGGCAGCACCAGTTCGCATGTATCCACTCACCCAGCGTCCCCGTGGGCGTACGCTGAGACGTCACCGGACAGGCGTCCGGACGTCAGCGGCGCGCTCCGGCGCGCGCCGGGCCAGGGCCATCAGGGCCAGGGGGTGCACACATGACTCAGCGCACGCCGAAGTCCCGGCGGCCACTGCTGGAACGCGAAGCGGAACTTGTGGCCGTCGACGAGGCGCTGGCCGAACTCACCGGGATCAGGGCCGGCGCCGACGAGCCGGGGCGGCAGCACGCCGGCCCGCGCCGCGGCGGGCTGCTCGCCTTCGCCGCCCCCGCCGGACTCGGCAAGACCACCCTGCTCACCGAGACCCGCCGCCGGGCCTCCGAGCTCGGCTGCACCGTGCTCTTCGCGCGCGGCGGCGACCAGGAGCAGGGCGTCGCCTTCCACGTCGCCCGCCAGCTGCTGCAGCCCCAGCTCGCCGGCGCCGGCGAGCCGGAACTCCGCAGCACCCTGGGCAGTTGGTACGGCATCGTCGGCCCCGCGCTCGGCCTGTGCACCGCCGAGGGCGGCGCGACCCCCGACCCCCAGGGCATCGGCGACGGACTCGACTGGGTCCTCACCCACATAGCGGTGCGGCGCGCCCCCGTGGTCCTCGTCCTGGACGACGCCCATTGGGCCGACCCCGAGTCCCTGCGCTGGCTGGCCTCCTTCGCGCCCCGCGCCGAGGAACTCCCCATGCTCGTCGTCGTCGCCTACCGGCCCGACGAACTGCCCGCCACCGCCGAGGCGTTCCGCGGTCTGCCGGACCGCTCCGGGAGCCGTCCGATCGGCCTGGAGCCGCTGAGCGCCGCGGCCATCGGGCAGTTGGTGCGGGCCACCGTCGGCGACCACGCCGACGACGCGTTCTGCCGCGAGTGCTGGGCCGTCACCGCCGGCAACCCCTTCGAGGCCGTGGAGCTCACCGCCAAGGTCGTCGACCGGCGGCTGAACCCGGAGGAGTCCAGCGCCCACCTGCTGCGCGACCTGGCCGCCGCCGCCAAGGGCAGCGGGCTCATCTCCCGGCTGGAACGGCTCGGCGCCTCCACCGTGCGCATGGCCTGGGCCGCCGCCGTCCTGGGAACGTCCATCTCCCCGGCGATCGCCGCCGGCGTGGCCGGCCTCGGCGGCGAGGAGGCCGCCGACGCGGCGGACCGGCTGCGCAAGGCCCGCATCCTCACCGGCGGCGACACCCTGGAGTTCGTCCACCCGCTGATCGCCACCGCCGTCTACCGGGCGATCCCCGACGCGATCCGCGTCGCCCTGCACGGGCAGGCCGCGTGGGCGGTCGTCGACGCCGGCCTCGGGCCCTCCGCCGCCGCACGGCACCTGCTGGAGACCCACCCCGAGGGCGACCCCTGGGTCGTCGCGCAGCTCCGCCAGGCCGCCCGCGACACCACGCGCGCCGGTGCCCCGGACGCCGCCCGCCGCTACCTGGCCCGCGCCCTGCGGGAACCCCCTGCCTACGACGACCGGGCCGCGGTCCTCTTCGAACTCGGCTGCTCCTCCCTGCTGAGCGAGCCCGCCACCACCGTCAACCACCTCCGCGCGGCGCTGGAGGAGCCCATCGCCGACGCCGGGCTGCGCGACGCGATCATCTACCGGCTCTCCCAGGCCCTCGCCCACTCCGACCGGCTGGGCGAGGCCGCCGACACCGTCGGGCAGGCCGCCCGCACGGCCGGCAACGCCCGGACCCGCCTGCGCATGCAGGAAGAGCAGTTCATGTGGGACGCCTTCCGCAGCGACGAGCAGGACTCGCCCGCGCGCTCCCGCCGGCTGGCCCGCCTCGCTGACCGGCTCACCGGACGCGACCTCACCGAGCGGTACATCATCGGCCTGCGCGCCTGGGACGCCACCTTGCGCGGCGAGCCCGCCGAGACCGCCCTCGCCCATTCCGACCGCGCGCTGACCGGCAGCCTGCCCTGGGCCAGCGAGGACTTCGGGTTCGAGGTCCCCGTCCTGGTCGCGATGACCTACATGTACGCCGACCGGCCGGGCCGGGCGGAGGAACTCTTCGCCGTCGGCATCGGCGACTACGAGCGCCAGGGCTGGCGCGGCGCCCACCTCGCCTTCGGCTACTCCCTGCTGGGCTACGTCCGCTACCGCCGCGGACGCCTCGCGGAGGCCGAGGACTTCGCCCGCGACGGCCTGCGCCTGGCCGACCGCGTCGGCCGGGGCACTCCCGTGCTCTGGTACAGCGTCGCCATCCTCATCACGATCCTGGTGGCCCGCGGCCGGGTGACGGAGGCCACCGCCCTCGCGGCGGAGTACGAGTTCGGCGAGCCGTTCCCGGCGGCCGTCACCTTCCCCGACGCCCAGACCGTTTACGGCGAGCTGCTGCTCGCCCGCGGCCTGGTCAGGGACGCCATCACCCAGCTGAGCACCGTCGGCCGGCGCCTCGACCCGCGCGGCATGCGCAATCCCGCGTGGAGCCCCTGGCAACTGCACCTCGCCGTGGCCGAGGCCCACGACACCCCCGACCGGGCCCGCGCCACCGCCGCCGAAGCCGTCGAACGCGCCCGCCAGTACGGCACCGCCTCCGCCATCGGCCAAGCGCTGCGGGTGGCCGCCGAGGTCGCGCCCCAGCCCGAACGGCTCAAGCTGCTCCACGAGGCCGTCAGCCATCTGGAGCGTTCCCCCGCCGGCTACGAACTGGCCAGGGCCCTGGTCGACCACGGCGCCGCCCTGCGCCGCGAGGCCCACCTCCAGGAGGCGGCCGAGCAGCTGTACCGCGGACTGGAGACGGCCGTCCACTGCGGCGCCGACGCCCTCGCCGAGCGCGCCCGCGACGAACTGGCCGCCGCCGGGCTGCGACCGCGCCGGCTGCGCGCCACGGAGACCGACGCCCTGACCGCGCAGGAACGGGCGGCCGCCGCCCACGCCGCCCGCGGCATGGACGAGGACGGCGTCGCGGCGGCACTCGGTGTCGACGGCGAGACCGTCACCCGCCTGCTCTCCGCGGTGTACCGCAAGATCGGCACCGACCTGGCGGGCCTGCCGCGGGCCTTGTCGGTGTAGGTCGGCGGCCCCGGGCACGTACGGGGCCCGGTGACCGTACGATGGGCGCATGTCGTTCCTCCGCCGCCGCAGTGCCGCAACGCCCACAGGGCCGGAATTCGACGTCCTGGCCATGGACCCGGGCGACTGGCCGGGCGAACTGGGCGCCGGGCTGCTGCCCGGGGAGGACGGCACCTGCCAGGGCATCTTCCTGCGCTACGACCTGTTCGGCGGCCGCGGTCCCGCCATGCTGATCGGCAACCTCCCCGAGGGCTCGCCGGCCCGCGACCTCGAAGAGGGCCAGCCTCCCTTCGAGGTGGCCCAGCTGCTCGACGCGCTCGGCAACGAGGAGCCGGTCGAGGTCGTCGGGACCGAGGACACCCCGGTCATGCACGGCGACAATCTGCTGATCGTCCGCAGGATCAAGCTCTCCGAGGGGCGCGTGTCCTGCACCCAGTTCGACCGCAGCGACGGTGTGCTCGTCACCATCGCCACCTGGGACCGGCCGATCACCGACGACCTCTACCAGCTGCTCAAGCCCCTGCCGGCGGAGATGTTCCAGCAGGGCTGAGCCCCGCCTCGGACGGCAGCACGGTCACGTCCTCGGCCTTCACATAGGCCACCCGGTGGCCGAACTGGATCTCGTAGAAGAGCTGTCGGCCGCGCACCACGACGTGCTGCGCGATGTCGAAGGTCGTCGTACGGAAGAACTCGCCGCGCGTCGTCCCGCCGACCACGTACCGCTGCCCCGCGAGGAGTGTGTACGGCAGCGGTGAGTCGGGTTGCACCGGCACGCCTGCCGGATAGGCGGCGGCCTCCGGATAGGCACGTCCGTACACCGGGACCTCGGTGCGCCCGGCCTTCGGGGTGATCACCCAGCCGCGGCCGTCGAAGGCGGTCGGCTCGGTGCGCGGGTTGCGGAACCACGCCTCCTGCCCCAGGTACCAGATCGCCGTCCAGTCGCCGCGGCGCCCGGCGACGGCGTACTGCTGGCCGGTGGACGCCCGGGCGCCGGTGTCGTTGACCCCGGTCGTGGTGTCGCCGGCCGGGTGCAGGCCGATGTCCTTCACCAAGGGGGCGTCCTCGCGCGGCTCGGTGTACAGCCGCACGGCCTCGGAGCCGCGGACGGGGCACGCGCCGCCCGCGGTCGCGCAGCCGGTGTAGGCCGGGCGGTTGGTGTCGTAGTCGGGGGCGATCGTCACCAGGCCGCCCGTGGGGCCCGCGGTGGCGTGGAACGGTGCGCCGATCAGCCAGAAGTAGTGCGCCCAGTCCCAGTACGGACCGGGGTCGGTGTGCATCCCGGCGACGGAGCCGGCCGTGGCGCCGGGGACGTTGTCGTGCCCGAGGATGTGCTGCCGGTCCAGGGGGATGTCGTAGCGGTGCGCGAGATACCGCACGAGGCGGGCCGACGCCCGGTACATCGCCTCGGTGTACCAGGTGCCGGGCTCGGTCAGGAAGCCCTCGTGCTCGATGCCGATCGACTTGGCGTTGACGTACCAGTTGCCGGCGTGCCAGCCGACGTCCTTGGTCCGCACGTGCTGGGCGATGCGGCCGTCCGCCGAGCGGACGGTGTAGTGCCAGGCCAGGTAGTCGGGCTTGCGCACCAGTTGGAGCGAGGTGTCCCAGGTGGCCTCGGTGTCGTGGACGACGATGTAGTCGATCGACTGGTCGTGGGGGCGGTCGGCGAGGTCGTGGTTGCCGTAGTTCTTGTCGCCGTACTCGGTGTAGGGCGCGGGCAGCCATGTGCACGCCACCGTCAGCGGGCACTCGGCGCCGTCCCGGTCGACGTCGTGCCCTGCGGGCGTGTGGACCTGGGCGCCGTCCGGGGCGAGTCCGGGGTGCGCCTCCAGGGCCATCCGCTGGCCGTCGTCGGTCGTGCGCCGGGCACCGTCCCGGATCAGCTCGAAGACCTCGTCGGCGAAGGCCGCCGCGGACGGGGTGTCGTCGGTGCCCACGTAGCGGGCGATCGCCCCGTACCACTGTGCGGGGTCCCGACTCAGCGGCGCGCCCAGGGACTTCTGTGCCTGGGCGAGCAGGGCCGCGCCGCCCTCGACATTGGCCGCGGCGCGTTCGCGCAGATCGGCGGCGCGCAGGCCGGTGAGCCGGGCCGCGCGGTCGAGCGTGGTGAGCGCCGCGGGCAGCGGACGCGTCGCCGGGGCCGGCAGGCCGACGTCGTGGAGCGGTCGCTGCTCGTCGCCGCGCGGGTCCTCCCCGCCGTCACCTCGCCGAGGGAGGCCGGCGAGTGCTGTGCGGGCGTCGGTCAGGTGCATGGGCCCGTAGCCCGCGCTGACGCTGGGCAGCCCCTGATGGCTGTCCCAGCGCGACTCCAGGTAGGAGACGCCCAGGAGCACGCTCTCGGGCACGTGGTAGCGCTCGGCCGCCGTCGCGAAGGCCTGTTGCAGCGGGGACCGTGCCTCCGCGGGTGCCGCCCTTGCGGCGGGCGCGGGGGAGAGCGCCGACAATGCCGACACCAAGGCGCCCACGGTGACACGCGCCGTAGCCGCGGTGACGGCCTTCCGGTGCCGGCGTCTCGCGGGGTGGGGGGTGACTCCTCGCACTGAAGCCTCCTGTGTGACGCACGGAGCGGATCGGGAACCACAGCGGTGTCCCGCGTCCGATCATCCGTCAACTACCGGAGGAGAAGTGCGTTTGTGCATGTCAGCGCCCGTGTCGACGTCCTCGCTGACACGGGCGCCGTGGCCTGCGGTGCGCCGGCGGAGTGGTCCGCCGCTGCCCGTTCGGTCCCGGCTGACGGGCCGTGTGCCCCCGTCCCGCGATGGCACACAGCCACCGGGCGGGGGCGGAACGGCCCCGAACCGCCCCGCAGATCACCTCGTACCGACGGCGGCCCGTACGGCCCTCCGGGCGAGCCCGGCGTCGTCGTGCAGCCGGCGCAGCAGCAGCCGCTGCTCCTCACCGGCCTCCGCCGCGCCCGGACCGGCCGGGACGGTGCTGCGCATGGTGCGCTGCATGGCGGTCTCGTAGGTGCGGATCTCGCGCGTGATCACCAGCATGAGATTCACCAGGAACGCGTCACGCGCGATCGGTCCCGCGGCCTGCGCCATCTGGCTGATCTGACGCCGGGTCATCGGGTCGTCGCCCAGTATCATCCACAGCACCGCGAGGTCGTAGCCGGGCAGGTACCAGCCCGCGTGCTCCCAGTCGACCAGCACCGGGCCCGCCGGGGAGAGCAGCACGTTCGACAGCAGCGCGTCGCCGTGGTTGAACTGCCCCTGGACGTGGGCCAGGCCGTGCAGCATCTTCTGCAGGTCGCCCATGTCGCGGTCGGTGAGCAGCCCCAGCTCGTGGTAGCGGGACAGCCGGGCCGCGTAGTCGACGGGGGCGTCGAAGACACCGGCCGGCGGCCGCCACATGTTGAGGCGGGAGATCGCGCCGAGCGCCATCCGCACGTCGGCGCGCGGGGGCGCCTCGGAGGGGTGCCGCTGGAGGGCGGCGACGCGTCCGGGCATGCGCTCCAGGACCAGCGTGCAGCTCTCGGGGTCGGCGGCGATCAGCCGGGGCACCCGGACCGGCGGGCGGTGCCGCACGAACGCCCGGTACGCGGCGATCTCGTGCCGGTACCGCTCCACCCAGCCGGGGGAGTGGTCGAGCAGGCACTTGGCCACGGCGGGCGCCCGCCCGGAGGTGCCCACGAGCAGCACCGAGCGGCTGCTGCGGCGCAGCATCTGGACGGGGGTGAACTCAGGGGCGATGCGCTGCACAGAGGCGATGGCCGAGCGCAGCTGCGCGCCCTGTGGGCCGGTCAAGTCGAGCCTCCCGCTGAGCGGATGGGAGACACCGCCCGGGGCGCCCCGTCGGGGGGCGGGAAGCACGGGTCGCGGACGTACGGCGGTCCCTGTCCCGGCGAACCCCGGGAACTGAGTCGGCCGGGGCGGTGCGGACACGGAGGACGATGCTGAATACATGAGGGGGAGACAGATCCCTTCGTGTGCCAACGAGCTCTTGACGAGGTGGTGGGCCGGCGCGTGGGGCGGATCGGTTCCGGGCCGGGGCCGTTCCCGCATCCTGGGGAATGCGGGTCCGGGCCGGCGGTCCGTTCCTTCCACGCGCCGTGCCCCCTCGCGGACAAGTACGCACCGGCATCTCAAGGTGTTCAACGCTGATCGGCGTTTTTCGAAAGATGCTCGATTGCGACCGTTCGCGAGCCGGCGGGTGCCGGGCCGGGTGGCGCGTTCTTACTTGACCACTGATTGCGGGTGGCAGACCATCTGGCGAACCCTGGCGAACCCTGGCGAATGCTCGCGGCGGCCGTGACCGGCCATTAGTGTCAAGAGTGCCGAGGAACCTGGGGGCTTGAATGGACAAGGAAGCCAACACACGGCTCGCGGACCTGTTCGCACTCACCGGATGGTCCAAAGGGGAGCTCGCGCGATTGGTCAACCGGCAGGCGGCGGCCATGGGCCACCCGCAGCTGGCGACCGACACATCGCGCGTGCGCCGTTGGATCGAGACCGGGGAATCCCCGCGCGAACCCGTCCCGAGCGTGCTGGCCGCACTGTTCACCGAGCGCCTCGGCCGTGTCGTAACCATCGAGGATCTCGGGTTCGGCCGGCACCGGCGTACGGGAAAGAAGGAGTCCGTCAGCGCCGACGGACTGCCCTGGCCACCGGAGCGAACAGCCGCGGTCCTCACCGAATTCACGGGAATGGACCTCATGCTCAACCGACGCGGTCTGGTGGGCGCGGGCGCCGCGCTCGCCGCGGGCTCCGCAATCAGCAACGCCATGTACGACTGGCTCCACACCGATCCGGCGCCCGGCGCCGGAGCACGGACCAGCGGTGACCCCTTCGCCGCCGACGCCGCCTCCTACGACCGGTACGAGGCGGCCCCCATCGGCTCCCAGGAGATCGAGGCGCTGGAGCGCTCGGTCGAGGTGTTCCGCGCCTGGGACGCGGCCCGCGGCGGCGGGCTGCAGCGCAAGGCGGTCGTGGGCCAGCTCAACGAGGTGGGCGGCATGCTCGCCTACCACCACCCCACGCACCTCACACGCCGCTTGTGGGGCGTGGCCGCCAACCTGGCGGTGCTGGCCGGGTGGATGTCGCACGACGTGGGCCTGGAGCCCACCGCCCAGAAGTACTTCGTGATCGCGGCGCACGCCGCCCGCGAGGGGGGCGACCGGCCGCGGGCCGGCGAGGCGCTGTCCCGTGCCGCCCGGCAGATGGTGCACCTGGGCCGTCCCGACGACGCGCTGGACCTGATGAAGCTGGCGCAGTCGGGCTCGGGGGAGCAGACCCTGCCCCGCACCCGCGCCATGCTCTGCACCATCGAGGCCTGGGCGCAGGCGTCCATGGGCCGGGGCCAGGCGATGCGCCGCACCCTCGGCGAGGCGGAGGACCTGTTCGCCTCCGACCGGGGCGACGTCCCGCCGCCCAGCTGGATGCAGATGTTCGACGAGGCCGACCTGCACGGCATGCAGGCGCTCGCGTACCGCACGCTCGCCGAGTACGAGCCGCTCGCGGCCCGGCAGGCGCAGCTGCACGCGGGCCGGGCACTGGAGTTGCGCGGCAAGGGCCGGGAGCGCTCCAACATCTTCGACTACATCTCGCTCGCCTCGGCCTGCTTCATCGCCGACGACCCGGAGCAGGCGGACCGTTACGCACGGCTCGCACTGCTCACCATCCAGCAGAACTCCTCGGTGCGCACCTGGGACCGGCTGCGGGAGATGTACCGGCTCACGGCGCGCTACGCCGACTTCACCAAGATCCAGGATCTGCGCGAGGAGATCGAGAACTCACTGCCCACCCCGAAGCGCCGTGGCACCGCCATCTGATCAGGCCGTGCCGCCCGCACCGTCCGACCGGGTGCCCCGCACCGGGACCAGCCGACTCGACGCCGAACGAGCCGGCTCTCCCGAGCGCTTCGGACATCCCTGAGGAACGGGCCGCAGGGCCATGTGAGGTGGAAGCGGTGACGCATACCGTGACCGTCCGCTGCCGCACGGCCGCGTCGGTCAGTGGAACTTGGCGATGAGCACGCAGGCGTCGTCCTCGCGCTCGGGGGCGCCGAGTTCCTCCACCACGATCCGCACGCACTCCTGAGGAGTACGGGCCCGGGCGAACCTCGGGCCGAGCTCCAGCAGCCGGCGCACCCCGACGGGGACGTCCGTGGCCGACCCGCGACCCGGGCGGCGCGGCGTGAGCCCGTCGGTGTGCAGCACCAGCACATCGCCGGGCATCACCCGCAGGCTCGCCTGGCCGTACTGCGCGCCCGCGGTGGCGCCGAGGAGCACACCCTCCGGCGCCTCCAACTGCCGCCCCGTCCCGTCGCGGAAGAGCAACGGGGCGGGGTGGCCCGCCTGCGACCACAGCAGGCTGCGGTCGGCGGGGTCGTAGCGGCAGCACAGCGCGCTGCCCAGGGCGGGCTGGGCGGAGCTGTCCAGCATCTGGTTGAGCCACCCCATCAGCGGGCCGGGCTCCAGGCCGGCCACGGCCATGCCGCGCAGCGCACCGAGCAGCATCGCCATACCGGACGTCGCGGACACCCCGTGCCCGGTGAGATCGCCGACGGTCAGCAGCGCGGAGCCGTTGGGCAGTTGCAGCGCGTCGTACCAGTCGCCGCCGATGAGGGCGCTGGTCGCGGAGGGCAGATAGTGCGCGGCCAGGTCGACCGCGGGCGGGCCGCCGTCCTGCGGGAACCGCAGGGAGCCGCGCCACGGCGGCAGCACGGCCTCTTGAAGCTCGACCGCCAGCCGGTGCTCGGTCCGCGCGATCTGCCGCTCGCGCTGCAGCGAGTCACGGGTCTCCCGCAGCGTCCGCTGGCTGCGGCGCAGTTCACTGACGTCGCGGAGCACCGCCCACATCGAGGCGGTGGCGCCGGCGGCGTCGAGCACCGGCTCGCCCACCATGTGCACGGTGCGCACCGCGCCGTCCGGGCGGACGATGCGGAACTCGCAGTCGATCGGCCGGGCGTCCACCAGGCAGCCGGTGACGGCGGCGCTGAGGACCGCCTGGTCCTCGGCGAAGAGGAAGGTGGGCAGCTCGTCCAGGGTGAGCGGACCTTCGTGCCGCCCGCGCCCGAAGATGCGGTACAGCTCCTCGGACCACTCGACACCGTCCGTGACCAGATCCCACTCCGCGCTGCCGGCCCGGCCGAGGGCCTGCACGGCGGCGCGCCCGGGAGCGGGGACGGAGAGGAAGGTCTCGGGTGGCGCGGCGGCCGCGGCGCCGGGCTCCGTGCCGGGTCCGGCCGCGGCGTCGGAGCCGGATTCGGGGAACCCCTCGCGGAGCTGGCCGAGGTGCTCGCCGAGGTCGTCCAGCTGGTGGACGGCCAGGTCGCACAGCGCGCGCTGCCAGCGCTGACGCGGGTCCTCCGTGTCGTCGGCCGCGTCGCGGCGCACCGCGTCGACCTTGCCACGCAACTGACGTGCCTGGGAGATGAGCGCGTCCACGGCACCGGGCTCCGGTTGCGTGGTGGCACGATCCTCATGCAGATGGGGCGGCATGACGCTCTCCGAACATGTCTCCGATGCGGACGCCGGCCGAACTGGGGCCGTACGGATGGTCCGGTCACGACTGTTGCACAAGGCGTGAGGGCCCGTAAGGGTTTCGGCGATACCCGATCCGGTGGTGCTTCCGGCATATGCCGGGAGCCTTGCGGTCCGTGACGTGTTCACCCTCCGCGGAATCGCCCGGTCCGGGTAAGCTGCCGCCCGTCGACCGCGGGGGCCGCGCGGGCCGCCCCGGGCCTGGGTGAAGGGTTTGAACCCGGGACGATCTGCGAAGATACCTCGCAGCCGGCAACGGAAAATCCCGTTGCCAACCTACCCCCCGCACCGGATGCTGACCTCATGTTCGACCCCGACATAGCGCCCAGCGGTACCCTTCTCGGCCTCCTCCAGCGAGGACGCGGAGACGGGACCCTGCATGCCCTCGCGGCGCAGCGAGCCGACGCGCTCGCCGCGCTGGAGCAGTGCGTCCTGCGCGACCCCCGCCACGACTGGCGCGTGGAGTCGCGCTCCCTTTATTACGCGCGCCTGTACTCCGAGCTCGAGGGTCCGCTCGACGGCATCGAACAGCATCTTTTCGCCCCGGAAGACCTCGTCGGGGCCGACGGGACCGACGCGACCGTCGGGACCGGCACTCCCGACGAGCACCGCTGCGGCCTCGCCCTGTCCGTGCTCGGCCACCTCGCCGGCTACGGCCGCCGCGACGCCGTGCTGCTGCTCCGCCGCTACGCCGCCTCCGGCGGCAACTGGGAATGGGCCCTGGACGAGCTCGCGGTGCGTGACGACGACGAGGCGCTGCGGGCGCTCGGCCCCGCCGTCCTCGCCCGCTTCCCGCGCACCCCCGAGGGGGACGCGCGACTGGCCGCCGCGCTGCGCGAGGCGTACGAGCCGCGGCCGTGGCGGCTGTGGGCCGAGGACGCGGACCCCGAGGTCTCGGAACGCGTGCGCAAGGCCTCGGAGCAGACCGCCTTCGACCGATGGCAGCGCCAGCTGCGGCCGGCCGGCCCCACCCCGGGGTGGAGCGTGCGCGCCGTGCTCGACTGGGCCGAGGAGGGCCTGGCCGAGAACCCGCCGCAACACCGCGACGCGCCCGCCGCCCGCTGTCTCGCCGCCGTCGCGGGACCCGAGGACCGCGACGAACTCCTCGAAGCCGCCCGCAGCGGTCCCGACGCGGCCCGCGCCGCCGCCCTCAGGCATCTCGCCGACCGCCAGGACCGCGCCGCTCTCGATCTCGTCGAGGCGGCCGCCGCCGGACCCTCCGAGATCGTCGCCCGCGCCGCGCTCGAGTCGTTCGCCCGCATGCGCAGCGTCGCCGCCGTCACCCGCGCCCGCGCCTGGTCCGCCCGTGAGGACGCGCTCGGTGCCGCCGCCGCCCGGATGCTCGCCTGCCGCGGCGGCGCGGAGGACGCCGACCGCGTCCTCGGCGCTCTGCGCCGCCTCGTCCAGCACGAGGGGGCCGACGCCGACGGACTGGCCGAACTCGTCGAGGGCACCGGCCGCTTGAGGATCGACTGCGCCGCCCCCGTACTGCGCCACATCTACCGCGAGACCTCCTCCTCCCAGCTGCGCGGCGTCGCCGCCCACGCCCTCGCGTCCACCGACCCCTGCTTCGGCGCCGGCCTGGCCGTCGAGTGCCTCTGGGACTGCGAGGAGACCACCCGCGAACTCGCCGCGCGTGCGGCCACCACCGCGGACGTCCGCGTGCTCGCCCAGCTCCGCCGGCTCGCCGCCGACCCGGCGGAGGAGGCGGAGGTCCAGACCGCCGTCCGCGGCCGCCTCAGCTCGGGCGAACCCGCCCGCTGACAGGCTCCCTGGGGCGCGGCCCCGGGGGTGAGCGCCGTCCTTCGTCGCGGACGGCCCGGCGACCGGCTGCGAGCAGTCCGCCCGCGAACTCGCCGCGCGTGCGGCTCGCCCAGCTCCGCCGGCTCGCCGCCGACCCGGCGGAGGAGGCGGAGGTCCGGACGGCCGTCGCCTTGTCGCGGACGGCCCGGCAACGGACGTGGCATGCACCGGTTTTCGGACACATTCGCGAGGTGCGGGAACTCGCCGGGAACCGGCGGCGTTCTCCCAGCACGGACGGCACTCGCACCGCCGCATGACAGCCGCAGGACGGCACCTTTCGGGGCAGTCGATCAATTGGGCCCGGTTCGCCCGGGGACCGGCGCTTCGGGCGGAAGGCCCAGTGAGGGGCCAACGCTCACGGCCCGTTCCCCAAGGTGAAAGATCCACGTGGCCGGGAACACGCCCAGAGAGCCGACAACGTCCGTATGCGAGTAGCCATCGTCACCGAGTCCTTCCCTCCCGACGTCAACGGAGTGGCCCACTGCGCCCTGCGTACGGCCGAGCACCTGGTCCGCAAGGGCCATGAACCGCTGGTGATCGCGCCAGCAGGACCGCACGACGTACCACCCGGGGACGACCCGTGTCCCGTCGTCCGGGTGCCGTCGCTGCCGCTGCCCGGCTACCCGCAGGTCCGGGTGGCGCTGCCGAGCCGCCGGACCGCCGCGGCGATCGCCGCGCACCGCGCGGAACTGGTCCACCTGGCCAGCCCGTTCATCCTGGGCGTGCGCGGCATGGCCGCCGCCACCCGGCAGCACCTCCCGGCCGTGGCGGTCTACCAGACGGACCTGGCGGGCTACGCGCGCACGTACCTGAGCCTCGGCGAGAGCACCGCGTGGCGCCGCATCCGCGCCGTGCACTCCGCCGCGGACCGCACGCTGGCGCCGTCGAGCGCGTCGCTGCGCGACCTGGAGGAGCACGGGGTGCCGCGGGTCCACCTGTGGCCGCGCGGTGTGGACTCCTCGCGCTTCGACCCCGGGCACCGCGACGAGGAGCTGCGCCGTGAGCTCGCCCCGAACGGCGAGGTGCTGGTGGGCTACATCGGCCGCCTCGCCCAGGAGAAGCACGTGGAGCTGCTCGCCGGCGCGTGCCGGCTGCCCGGCGTGAAGGTGATCGTCGTCGGCGACGGGCCGAGCGCCCCGAGCCTGCGCGAGGCACTGCCCGGCGCGGTCTTCCTCGGCCGGCGCACCGGCCACGACCTGGCGCGCATCTACGCGTCGCTGGACGTCTTCGCCCACACCGGCCCGTTCGAGACCTTCTGCCAGACGGTGCAGGAGGCCATGGCATCCGGCCTGCCGGTCGTCGCCCCCGCCGTGGGCGGTCCGCTGGACCTGGTGACGCACGGCCGCACGGGCCTGCTCGTGCCGCCCCGCGACATGGACGCGCTCACCGAGGCCGTACGGGCGCTCGCCTCCGCGCCCGCGATGCGCGACCAGTTCGGCGCCGCCGGCCGGGCCGACGTCGCCGCCCGCACCTGGGAGGCCGTCGGAGACCTGCTGCTCGACCACTACGCCCAGGTGATCGACGCCCGTGCGGCGGTGGCCGCGTGAACCGCCCCCTGCGCATCGTCCGGCTGGCCAACTTCGTCACCCCCACCTCGGGCGGCCTGCGCACCGCGCTGCGCCACCTCGGCGAGGGCTACGTCGCCGCCGGCCACGAATCCGTCCTGATCGTCCCCGGGGCCACCGGCTCCGACGAGATGACCTCCCAGGGCCGCGTCATCACCCTCCCCGGCCCGCTCGTCGCCGGCACCGGCGGCTACCGCGTGCTGACCGGACGGCCGCGCCTGGAGCAGCTCCTGGACTCGCTGCGCCCGGACCGCCTGGAGGTCTCCGACCGTACGACGCTGCGCTGGACCGGCGAGTGGGCCCGCCGCCGCCGGGTGCGCGCCGTCATGGTGAGCCACGAGAGCGTCGACGGTGTTCTGCGCACCTGGGGCATGCCCAGCGCCATGGCACAGAACGCCGCCGACCGCATCAACCGGCGCAGCGCGCACCACTACTCGCGCATCGTGTGCACGACGGGCTGGGCCGCCGCCGAGTTCGAGCGGATCGGCGCCCGCAATGTGGTGCGCGCACCGCTCGGCGTCGACCTGGAGAACTGCCACCCCTCGCACCACGACCCGGAGTTGCGGGCCCGGTACGCGGGCGGTGCGGAGATCCTGATGGTGATGTGCTCGCGGCTGTCGCCGGAGAAGCGTCCCGGCCGCGCGCTGGAGGCGCTGGCGTACATGCGCCGCCAGGGCATCGACGCGGTGCTCGTCGTCGCCGGCGAGGGCCCGATGCGGGAACGGCTGGAGGCGCGCGCCCGCGAGGCCCGGCTGCCGGTCTCCTTCCTCGGGCACGTCTCGGGCCGGCACTCGCTGTCCGCGCTCCAGGCCACCGCCGACGTGGTCCTGGCGCCCGGCCCCGTGGAGACCTTCGGGCTGTCCGCCCTGGAGGCCCTGGCCTGCGGCACCCCGGTCGTCGCCAGCGCCCTGTCCGCGCTGCCCGACATCCTCGGCCCGGCCGGTGCCGCCGCCACGGACGACGGCCCCGCCTTCGCCGACGCGGTCAGCCACCTGCTGTCCCGGCCCGA
Organism: Streptomyces sp. NPDC088733; assembly: GCF_044751185.1. NCBI lineage: Bacteria > Bacillati > Actinomycetota > Actinomycetes > Kitasatosporales > Streptomycetaceae > Streptomyces > Streptomyces sp. NPDC088733. The sequence goes on along the minus strand of NZ_JBIVLH010000024.1, from coordinate 8,804 downwards.
GCACATCCGGCGCGCCGTCGCCCGTGCCCAGGCCGAGCGGTACGGCTGGCCCACTGCGGTCAACGCCTTCCTCGCCGCCCACGACGCCGCTCCGGTGTACAGCCCGGAGGTCGCGACATGACCGCGGCGGGCACCGACACACCGGTCGCCGCCGAGCTGCCCGGACCCGCGGCCCCCGTGGCCGCTGTGGCGTCCGTGACGGCCGCGCCGGTCGCACAGACAGTGCAGGTAGTGCCGGTCGCTCCGGTCGCTCCGGTCGTCCCGGCGGCCCTGCCGGTCACGCCTGCCGTCCCGGCCGACCCCGTCGCGCCGCCCGCGCGGACGTCCGTACCGTCCATGGTGTCGAAGCTCGGCACACGCGAGGTGCGTTTCGTCGCGCTCGGCGACTCCCTCACCGCCGGGCTCGGCGACCCCGTCCCCGGTGGATGGCGCGGCTGGGCCGCGCTGCTGGCCACGAGTCTCGCGGCGGAGCCCTCGGACGTACGGATGATCAACTGCTCGCGCAGCGGCGCCCTCACCAAGGACGTCGCCGAGGAGCAGCTGAAGGAGGCGCTCAGCCACCGTCCGCACATCGCGTCCGTGGTGGTCGGCGCCAACGACACCCTCCGCGGCTCCTTCGACATCGGCACCGTCGCCCGGCGGCTCGACGTGGTCGTGAGCCAACTGCGCGCCCACGGCGCGGTCGTGCTCACCGCCTGCCTGCCCGATCCCGGCCGCATGCTGGGGCTGCCGTGGCCGCTGGCCCGCCCGCTGGGGCGGCGCATGGCCGAACTGAACGCGGTCGTGCACGCCCTGTCGGAGCGGTACGGAGCGGTGCATCTGCACGCCGCCCGCCACTCGTGGGTCGCCGACCGCACGTCGTGGAGCGCGGACAAGCTGCACCCCAGTGAGCTCGGACACCGCCTGCTGGCCCGCGAGTTCCACAAACTGCTGGTCGCGGAGGGACTGCCGGTCGGCGAGCCGCCGTCCACGGTCCCCGGGGGTCCCGGGCCCAGCACCGCGGCGAGCGTGCTGTGGATGGCCACCAAAGGCACGCGCTGGGTGGTGGCCCGCTGCACGGACCTGCTGCCCGACCTCATGCGGCTGGCCGGCCAGGAGGCCCGGCACCGCCTCGCGGGCACCGACGGCCTGCTGGACGTGCGGTCCCGGCACGCCACCGAGCTGGCGCTCGCACGCCTTTCGGGCGTGACGCCGACGACGACGTGACCCGGGACCGCGCCCCCGTCCGGGTGGGCGCGGGCCGGTCCGCGGGCTCCCGCGGCGAGCACGAGAGGCGCGGCCACGGGGAGGGACGGGGGGAGACCACGGGGACGGGGTGAGGAGCACAGGGGACAAGGCGGACGGCAGCGGGACGGACCGGCCGGACCGCGTCGTTTCGGCCGATGTCGGTGGGACCGCCTAGTCTGTCGTCGTGACCACCACCGTTCCGCACCAGTTCAGCGGCGGTGTCCGGCCCGCGCCGGGACCCGCCGCCGACGAGGGCCTGGCCCGTCGGCTCAAGGCCCTGGCCTGCACCGCGCCGCTGCACGATCTCGACGTCCGCAAGGCCAACCTCGCGGGCGAGTACTCGGTGTACGCGATGGCGGAGGTCGCCCTGGCCGCCATCGACCTGGTCACCCTCAACATGGACTTCGACACCGGGGCCGACCACGACCAGATAATCTCCCGGCTGCTGCCCCGCGTCGCCGCCCAGGCACCCGGCCGTTCCGCCGCCGAGCACGAGCGGGTGGCCCGCTGGGTGCTGGAGAACCTGATCAACGTCGGCAGCGTCGACCGCGGTTTCCGTGCCGTTTACGGCACTTTCGCCCCCGACGGGGTCTATGTCCGCAGGGATTACGACTTCAAGCTCGTCGAGGAGGTACCCGGCCGCGACGGCACGGTCTACCTGCGCACCACGGACGAGGCCGTCAACGTCCTTGTCGGCGCCCTCGACACCGACGTCACCAGCGCCCAGATCGCCGCCGAGGTCAAGCTCGAGGTGCTGGTCAACCGCGGCCGCCTCGCCGACGCCCAGCTCGCCGCCGAGCAGGCCCGCTACCGCACGGTGCAGTACGCCGAATCGCTGCGCCGCGCCCTGGACGCCACCCGGCGCAACGTCCGCGCCGTCGACTGGCTGCGCACCGTGCCCGACATGATCGACGAGGCGCTGGCCCACGTCGCCGACCGCTACCGGCACGAGAACGCGATCCTCACCAACATCCGCAAGGCCCGCGACGAGGCCGAGGACCCGGAGAACAAGCGCCGCGCCGCCGAACTCGTCGACATCGTCAAGGACTGCATCCGCCGCCACACCCAGCTCCAGTCACGGCTGCTGGAGGCCGGCCCCATCTTCCGCGCCGAGCAGGACCGCCAGGCCTTCGCCGCCCCGCGCGGCAGCGCCCTCGTCGGAGTGCTCGACCTGTACGGGCAGCTGGTCGCCCCCGTCCTCCCGCTCCCCGTGGAACGGGCGCTGCGCGTCACGGACGCCTGGTTCGCCCGGGGCACCGGCTTCCGCACGGCGTCCTGCGTGCGCGTCACCGACCTCGTGGACGCGCTGCTCACCCCGCCGCTGGAACGTGAGCACCTGGGCGCCGAGATGCCCGAGCCCGACCTCATCGCCACCCCGGACGACAGCCGCTTCAGCGACGAGCAGCTGGAGTCCGCCCTCGATCTGCTCGACCTGCCGCACGACGCCCCGCGCCGGCTGTCCGGCCTGCTGGCCGAGGCCCGCCGCCGCGATCCCGAACTGCCCTATCTGGTCGCCCTGCTGGCCGTGCACGCCGCCAGCCCGCCGGTCGGTACCGCCTACCGCCAGGGCGAGGAGCGCCTGCTGTTCGCCGTCGACGACGGCACGCGGCTGGAGGACCCCGAGTTCGGCGGCGCCGACCTCATCGTCGGCACCGCCCGGCTGGACGCGGCCGGGATGGCGGCGGACCGCTCGGAGGTGGCGTGACGACCGGCATCCCCCCGCGCCGCACCGGCGCCCGAACGACCGCACACCGCACCACCGTCCGTCCCCAGGAGACCACCCCGTGAGCGACCACCGCGAAGGCGAGAGCGCGCCCCAGCCCGCACCCTCCGCCGGCACGGCGGGCGTCACCCCCGCCGACGCCGCGGACGCCGCCCGCCTGGTGGCCTTCGGGCTCCAGCCGAAGCTGCTGCCCGCCCGCGACGCCGAGTACGCCGAGCTGATCCGCCGCTACCGCGAGGACCCTTCCTTCGCCCGGCTCGCCGACGCCGTCGCCACCGGGCTCGGTCTCGTCGTGCTCGAGGTATCGCCCCGCGCGGGCATGGCGATGGCCGCCGGTGAGGACTCGGTCTTCGCCGTCCGCATAGGGGACTACTCGCGCCGCGCCGCGTCCGACGCCGGGGACCGCTTCCTGCACGGCCTGGCCCATCTGGCCACCGCCGCCATGGCGTTCCCCCGTCCGGAGGACCTGGCCGACGACGCCTACATCGGCCGGGTCACCGTCAACGGCATCGACGGCTTCCTGCGCCAGGCCTGCCGCCGGCTGGAGCAGCGCGCCGAGGAGCTCGGCGAGAACACCGACCCGGCCAGCGACGCCCCCGGCCTGGAGGCCGCCTGGCGCGTCTATGTGCGCCGCAGCTCGACCGGCGCGACCAAGGACGCCCGCCGGCTCGCCGGTTCCACGACCGGCATCGTCGGCAAGGCGGTGGCGTTCCTCGTCGACTCCGGCTTCCTGCAGCGCACGGGCGACGAGTCCGGCGGCACCTTCCGCACGACCGCCCGCTACCAGTTGCAGGTCCGCGACATGGCCGGGAGCGCGGCGATGGCGGAGCTCCTGGACCTGGGCATCGTCCCGGTGGCCGACGGCTCCGCCGCGCTGCTGCCGCCCGAGGACGACGAGGACCTGGACCTCGTCGCCGGTGCGGGCCTGCCCTTCCACTCCTGAGCCCCGCCCCCGACCCCGCCCTGTCCCGCACACCGACCCCCGTCGCCCCCGTCCCCGATCCCTGACCACCACCACGAGAGTCCGCCATGTACGAGCTGTCCCGGGTCCGCCTCTACTCGATCGGGCCTGCCGGCGCACGCTACGCCGACACCGTGCTGGATCTGCGCGGCGTGGGCGAGCCCGTGCCCCAGCCCGCCCCCGCCCAGGCGGAGTTCTTCGAGGAGGAGCCGGCCGGGCCGCCTCGCCGACCGGCGCCCGCGGGCGTGCTCTTCCTGGAGAACGGCGGCGGCAAGTCGGTCCTGCTGAAGCTGATCTTCTCGGTCATGCTGCCGGGCCACCGCAACACCCTGGGCGGCGCCAGCTCGGGCGTGCTCCGCAAGTTCCTGCTCGCGGACGACTGCGGGCATGTCGCGCTGGAGTGGCAGCACACCGTCACCGGCGAACTGGTCGTGGTCGGCAAGGTCAGCGAGTGGCGGGGCCGCCAGGTCTCCTCCGACCCGCGGCGGTTCGCCGAGGCCTGGTACTCCTTCCGCCCCGGTCCCGGTCTGAGCCTGGACTCGCTGCCCTTCGCCGAGTCCACCGCGGTGCGGCCGTCCGCCGAGGGCACCTCGGGTGCCCGGGGCCGCCGCCGGACGATGAAGGGCTTCCGCGACGCCCTCACCGACGCCGGCCGCTTCTACCCGCACCTGGACGTGGTGTGGGAGGAGATCCACGACCGCTGGAACGAGCACCTGGGGCTGCTCGGCCTCGACCCGGAACTCTTCCGCTACCAGCGGGAGATGAACGCGGACGAGGGCGAGGCGGCCGGTCTGTTCGCGGTCAAGAAGGACTCCGACTTCACCGATCTGCTGCTGCGGGCCGTCACCGACACCCGCGACACCGACGGGCTCGCCGACCTCGTGCACGGCTTCGCCGGGAAGCTCGGCCGCCGCGCCGAACTCACCGCGGAACGCGACTTCACCGCGGGTTCCCTGGAACTCCTCGGCCGCATCGTGGACGCCGCGGCCGCCCGCGACCGGGCCCGCGCCGTGCACGCCCAGTCCGAGCGCCGTACGCGGAGCCTGGCCCGGCGGCTGTCGGCCCGCGCCCACGAGGAACGCGGCCGGGCCGCCGACCTCGCCCAGGAGACGGCCCAGGCCGCGCACACCGTCACCGACGCCGACGCCGCCCGGGGCCGCGGCTCCCTGATCGCCGCCGAACTCGCCTACCGGCACGCCTCGCTGGCGCTCGCCGTCGGCGAGAAGAGCGCCGCGGCACTGCGCCGTGAACTGGGCGACGCCCGCACGCTCCAGTCCGCCTGGCAGGCCGCCGAGATCGTGCTGCGGCACCGCGCCGCCGCCGACCGCCTCGCACGCGTCACCGCCGCCATCCGCGAGGCCGAACGCGACGCCGCGCCCGCGCTCGCCGCCCGGACCAAGGCCGCGGGCGACCTGGTGCGGGCCCTGCACGCGGCCGCCGACACCGCCGACGAGCGCGCCGACGCGGAGGAGGAGCGGTCCGCGGAGTTGCAGGCGCGCTCCGAGGCGGCGCATCGCGACGCCACCGACGCGGCGACCGCCGCCCAGCGTGCCCGCAGCGAGTCCGGTCACCTGGCGCAGCGCCTCGCCGAGGTGGAGCAGGAGACGACCGAGGCAGTCCGTGCCGGATGGCTCGACGACTCCGCCCCCGACGCCGACCCGGCGCGCGCCGCGCTGGAGGCCTCCGACGCCGAGAAGGCCGCCGCGGGCGCCGCCGAGGCGGCCCGTGAGGCCGCTCGCCGTACCGGGGACCTCGCCCGGGTGGCCGCCGCCGCGGAGTCCCGTGCCGAACTCGCCGCCGCCCGCGCCGCGGACGCCCTCGCGGCCGCCGAGACGGCCCTCGCCGCCGAGACGCGGGTCGCCGACGCCCTGGCCGCCGAGCCGCGTCTCGTGGAACTGCTGAGCCTGCCGCCGGCCGCGGACGGCGGCCGTTCCGCCGGTGAACCGGCCGCCGCGATCCCCTCGCAGGCCACCGGCGCACGCCGCCCCGCCCCGGAGGACTCCGTACCGCGCGACCCCGCGGACGGCCCGCTGAGCGCCGCCGAACTCGACGGCTTCGCCGAGTCGTTGCGGGAGATGCTGGAGGGCGCCGTCGCGTCCGCCGAGCGCCAGCTGTTCGACCTGCGCACCGCCGCCGCCGACGACGCCCGCATCCTGGCCGCCCTCGGCGACGGCGGTCTGCTGCCGCCCAGCGCGGACGTGCTGGCCACCGTCGAGTACCTGGGGGAGCACGGCATCCCCGCCCTCCCGGGCTGGCGCTACCTCGCCCAGGCCGTCGACCCGGTGGACCACGCCGCGGTGCTCGCCGCCCGGCCGGAGCTGGTGGACGGCGTCGTCGTCACGGACCCGGGCACCCACGCACGCGCCCGCGAGGTGCTGGGGCAGGCGGCACTGCTGCCCCGCTCCACGGTGGCGGTCGGCACCTCCGCCGCGCTCCTCGCGCCGCCCGCCCCCGCCGGTCCCGAGCCGGAGGTCTTCCTCGTGCCGCCCAACCCGGCGATGCACGACGAGCTGGCCGCCGACGGCGAGCGCCGGACGCTGCGCGCGCGGGCCGGCGCCCGCGAGGAGGACATCCGGGGCCTGGCCGCCCGGCTGGCCGAGGACCGTACCCTCGCCGCCCGGCTGTCGTCGTGGCGGGACGGCTGCCCGCCGGGCCGACTCGGCGAACTCGCCGAGTCGGTGGAGACCGCCCGGACGACCGCGGGGACCGCCCGCGACGACCTCACCGAGGCCCGCGGCCGGCGCGTGGAGGCCGACGAGGCCGCCGCCGAGGCGACCCGGCTGCGCGACGAGCGGCAGGAGGCGGCCCAGCTGGCCCGCCGCGCGGCCGACGCCCTGGCCGGCCTGGCGTTCCGGCTGCGCGAACGCGCCACCTGGCAGCGCCGGACCCGCGAACTGGCCGAGGACGCCGCCGAGGCGGAGACCCGCGCCGAGGCGTGCCTGCAGCGGGCCCGCGCCGCCGACGAGGACCGCCGCGCCGCCCAGCGCGCCGCGGACGACGCCCGCCGCACCGCCCGCGTCCTGCGCGCCGAGCGCGCCGAGATCACCGGCGCCCCCGACGAGGCGGCCGCGGACGGCGAACGGGACGCCGAGGGCCCGGCCGGGGCGCTGCCCGCGCTGCGCGAGGCGTACCGCGCGGCCTCGCAGCTGTACGAGAAGGTCGGCGTCGGCGCGGACCTGCGCGCGGAGCAGGCACGGGCCGAGAGCAGCGAGCAGTCGGCCCTCACCGAGCTGGAGCGCCTGAGCAACAAGGTCCGCACCCGCGCCGCCCAGTTGCTGGAGGGACCGGACGGCGCCGACGGCCCGTCCCGGCAGGCCGCCGCCGCCCGTGCCGAACAGCTCGTCGGCACCCTGGACTCGCGGGCCGCCACCGCCAGCGAACAACTGGGCCGGCTGCGCGGCGAGGCGGAGCGGCACGCCCCCGCGGACGGCGAGGCGCACACCGGGCTGCCCGGGGAACTGGAGCCCCGCGACGCCGAGCACGCCCAGGAACTGCTGCGCGGCGCCAACGTCGAACTCGCCGCGCGCACCGAGGCGCTGGAGGTGGCCCGTGCCGCCCACGGCGACCTCGTCCGCGCGCACCGCGGCGCCGAGGACGCGGCGAGCGGCTTCGACGAACTGGCCGCGCTCCTGCGCGACCTGCTCCGCGACGGCGACCGCCCGGCGGACGAGGAGGACGACGAGCCCGAGCCGTACTCCGGCTCCCTGGAGGAGGCCAGGACGGCCGCCGCCGAGGCCCGCCGCGGTCTGCGCGGCTGCGCCGCCGACCTGTCCGGCGCCGAGGCGCAGTTGCGCGAGGCGGGCGACGTCCTCGTACGGCACGCCAACGCCGCCCGCTACGAGCAGGTCAGGACCCCCGCCCGGCAGCAGATCCGGGAACTGCCGGCCTCGGCGCTGCCGGAGCACGCGGCGGCGTGGCACACGGCGTTCGAGCCGCGGCTGCGCGTACTGACCGACGAGCTGGAGCAGTTGGAGCGCAACCGCGACAGCATCGTGGACCGGCTGCGGGGCCTTGTGGAGTCCTCGCTGGCGACCCTGCGCTCCGCGCAGCGGCTGTCCCGGCTGCCGGAGGGCCTGGGGGAGTGGTCGGGGCAGGAGTTCCTGCGCATCCGCTTCGAGGACCCGGACCACGCCGTGCTGGGCGAGCGGCTCGGCGCGGTGATCGACGAGGCCACCCGCGCCGCCGTCCGCAAGAACTCCGATCTGCGGCGCGACGGGATGTCCCTGCTGCTGAGCGCGGTCGCCGCGGCGCTGGAGCCCAAAGGCGTGGCCGTGGAGATCCTCAAGCCGGACGCCGTGCTGCGCGCCGAGCGCGTGCCCGTCGGGCAGATGGGCGACGTCTTCTCCGGCGGCCAGCTGCTCACCGCGGCCATCGCGCTCTACTGCACCATGGCGGCCCTGCGGAGCAACGACCGCGGCCGCGACCGGCACCGGCACGCGGGCACGCTCTTCCTGGACAACCCCATCGGCCGCGCCAACGCCACGTACCTGCTGGAGTTGCAGCGCGCCGTCGCCGACGCGCTCGGGGTCCAGCTGATCTACACCACCGGCCTGTTCGACACCACCGCGCTCGCGGAGTTCCCGCTGGTGGTCCGGCTGCGCAATGACGCCGACCTGCGGGCGGGCCTGAAGTACATCAGCGTCGAGGAGCACCTGCGCCCCGGACTGCCGCAGCAGGACCCGGAGTCCGAGCCGGTGCACGGCGAGATCACCGCGACGCGGATGTTCCGCCGCCCCGCGGAGCAGCCCGCCGCGCAGGACGCCGGCTGACCGGGCCGGCGTTCGCCCGGGTCAGGGCTTAGGTGTATTGGCCCGGAGCGTTGTTGACGCGGCTGATCGGGGGCTTGCCTCCGAGTGCGGTGTGGCAGCGATGGTGGTTGTAGGTGTGGAGGAA